>VHCN01000029.1 GCA_016871675.1 Verrucomicrobiota bacterium | reverse complement strand
AGGAGGGGCGGCTGCGCCCGACTCGGCCGCGAGCCTGGTCACGTGCTCGCAATGCGGCAAATCCGTCCCCGCGGATCAAGTCATCCGCTACGGCGAACAGGTCGTGTGCGCCGAGTGCAAGCCCGCCTTCGCGCAGCGCATCAAGGAGGGACTTGCGCCGACCTCGGGACTTCGCGGCAGTGTCTCGCCCGATGAAATCATCGCGCGCGATTACGATGTGAGCATCAGCGACGCCTTCAGTGCGGGCTGGGAGGCGGTGAAGGGGCAGTTCTGGCCGTGCATTGGCGCGACATGCCTCGTGTATCTCGTGCTGATGGTCGGCAACTTCATCCCTTTCATCGGCGGCATCGTGACGCTGATCATCCAAGGGCCGCTCATCGGCGGCTTGTATCTCTTTTACATCAAGCGCGTGCGCAATCAGGAGGCCACCATCGGCGACGCCTTCAGCGGGTTCGGTCCGCGGTTCCTGAATCTGATGCTGACGCAAGTGGTGACGAGCATCCTCGCCGGCTTGTGCATGATTCCCGGCATCGCGCTCCTGGTCATCGGCGGCCTCGTCGGCTGGCGCGGCGGGCGGATGGACTTCTCCGCGGGCGGTCCGCTCATGATCGTCGGCGGCCTCCTGCTGGTCCTTGCAATCTTCGTCCTTATCTATCTGAGCATCTGCTGGATGTTCGCAATCCCACTCGTCGCCGACAAGCGCATGGGCTTCTGGCAGGCCATGAACCTCAGCCGCAAGGTCGTCGGCAAGCACTGGTGGATGTGCTTCGCGCTGATGTTAGTCGGCGGCCTCTTCGCCGGGTTGGGAATTCTTGCCGTGTGCGTTGGTTTCCTCGTCACCATTTCGATCTTCATGGGCATGACGGCCAGCCTCTACGACAAAATCTTCGGCGACATGGCGCTGCAGGACGGTTGAGGTTAGACATGAACGCGCAGCCGCTGTCATGCCCGCGCTGCCATTCCGCCCTGGGGGGCGGTTTGCCCGAACTTTGCGCGCTGCGCCGCTGCCCGGCTTGCAATGCAGGACTTGAGGTTGCCGCGTTTCCCGCTTTGTTCCACCACGGCGAGCAGGGCAGGGCAGGGGAGTCCACGCAAGCCGAGGGCGAGGCCGCGTGCTTCTATCATCCCACCAAGCGGGCTGCCATCCCGTGCGACGCCTGCGGCAAATTCCTCTGCGCGCTCTGCGACATGGAGGTGTCCGGCCGCCACTATTGTCCCACGTGCCTCGAAAGCGGCGGCAAGAAGGGCAAGATCAAGACCCTTGAGCGCGCGCGCACCCGCCACGACTACGTGGTCATGTCCCTCGTGCTGGGAAGCGTGTTCTTCTGGCCGCTGGCGGTGGTCCTGTGTCCGGTCGCGCTCGGGCTCACGGTGAAGAATTGGAGCGCGCCCCCGAGCCTCGTGGCCAATACCAAGCTGCGGCTCGGCATCTGCGCCGTGCTCGCTGCGCTGCTGCTGTGCGCGAGCGCCGCGTTCTGGATCGGCCTCGCGCGCTCGAACTGACACGGCCATGCTTCGCCGCGACCCGACCTACAAGCGCGTCCGCGCCGGCGGGCGCGACATCACCGGCCGCGGCACTTACTGGCTCGCGGATGATCACCTGCTCGTCGTGCGCGAGGAGGGATTTCACGAGCGCTACCGTCGGTTCTACCTGCGCGACATCCACGCGCTCGTCATCAGCCACACACGCACGGGCATGGTCATCAACATCGTGCTTGGCGCCGTCGCCGCCTTCTGCGTGTTCGGGGCGCTGACGAGCACGCCGTTTGCGCTCATCTCGTTTCTCCTCGTCGTCGCGGCGATCGCGGCCTTGTTCCTTGCGATCAACGTGCTGCTTGGTCCCACGTGCGAGTGCGTCATGCGCACGGCGGTGCAGACGGAGCGGCTTCCCGGAATCGGCCGGCTTCGCGGCGCGCGCAAGTTATCCGCCGCGCTCGTGAAAGCCGCCGGCGAGTTGCAACGCGACATTCCTGTCGGCGCCGCGCCGCCGCCGCTGCCAGGTGCACCGGTGCCGGTCGCAAGGCCGCCCTCCGGCTTCGCCCCGGTCCCGCCGCTGCCGATCCGGCATTACCACGGCCGCGCGCACGCGATTGCCTTCACGCTGATGCTCGTGGATTCCGCCCTGGTGCTCGGCTACGCGTTGTTGGAGTACAAGGCCATCGAGTATCTCAACATGGCGCTCACGCTCGTGGAGCTCGGCTTCATCGTCGCGGCCATCGTGAAGCAGCAGGGCACCGACATGGCGGCGCCCGTCCGGCGCGTGCTCTGGACGACGGTCATCTACTACGCGCTCGGCATGGTGGCCGCGTTTGTGCTGGCCATCTACATCGGCATTTCGAGCGGTGACGAGGTGGACATCGAGAATCTCCGGCCGTCGAGCCACATCGCGCTGTTCACCCTCTATGTCGTGAGCAGTGGCTACCTGCTCGCCGCCGGGTTGATTGGATGGAGTGCGTTGATCCGCTTCCGCCGCGCGCAGCCGGGCGCAACTTCGTCGGCGTCCGTTCCCGGGTCCGGCAAGGCCGTTGACTCGGCACCGTCACCGGTGAAACCCTCCATCCCGCAACAAGTCCCGCCCCTGCCGCCGACGGACGCTCTGAACTGACGATGCTTCAACTCCACGAACAACGCTGCCTGCACCACACGCTCCGGGAGGCCGTGGCGCGGTGCCCGTCCTGCGCGCAGCACTTCTGCCGTGAGTGCGTGACGGAACACGACGGCGCGTTGCTCTGCGCCGGATGCCTGCGCAAGCTCACCACCGCCGTCGAAGAACGCAAGCGCCGCTGGGCGGGCGCGTCCCGCGCGGTCGCGGCGTGCGCGGGAGTGTTGCTCGCGTGGATGTGCTTCTACGTCGCAGGCCAGTGGCTTGTCTCGATGCCGTCCGAATTCCACGAGGGCACGCTCTGGAAGCGCGACCTGTTGTCCAAATGAGGCGGAACTCCAAGCGCATTGACGGGCTGAACGGCATGGAGCTGTTCGAGGAAGCCGCGCACCTGCTGCGGCAGGCACCACTTGGGCTGTGGCTCCGCTATTATCTCGGCGCCGCGCCCTTCGTGCTCGGGCTGCTGTTCTTCTGGGCGGACATGAGCCGCAACACGTGGGCCGAGGAACATCTGGTCGGCGCATCGCTCGGGCTTGCCGCGCTGTTCGTGTGGATGAAATGCTGGCAGGCGGTCTTCGTCGCGGGGCTTCGCGCGCACCTCGCGGGCGAACCGCAGCCGGAGTGGGACAGACCGCGCGTCTTGCGGATGATCGCCGTGCAGTCGTCGCTTCAACCCCTCGGATTCCTGCTCCTGCCCGTGACCCTGGTCACCGTGATCTTCTTCCCGCCGACGTTCAGCTTTTTTCAGTCGCTCACCGTCACGGGGTCGGGCGACATCGCGGGCATCCGCGCTGCCGCGAGTCGCGCGACGCGGCTGGGCTCGCTGTGGCCGGGCTTGAATTTCATGCTCGTCGCGCTGGGCGCTCTCGCGGCGTTCATGCTTTTCATCAACGTCGCCGCGCTGCTCGGCCTCTTCCCTCATCTGGTTCGGATTTTCCTCGGCATCGAGAGCACCTTCACACGCGCGGGGTCTTCGGCCATTCTGAACACCACCTTCCTCGCCGCCGTCGCGGGCGTCGCGTGGCTGCTGCTCGACCCGGTGCTCAAATCCGTGTGGCTGCTGCGATGCTTTTACGCGGAATCCGTCCAGTCCGGCGAAGACCTTCGCGTGAGTTTGAACCGTGCCGTCGCCCGCACCCGCGCCGTTGCGGGCGCGCTGGCCCTGATGATCGGGCTCATGGGGCCGATGCGGCTCACCGCAGGCGAGGCCCGGCCGCCCTCTCCCAAGCCCGCCCCCGCCGCACTCCCGTCCCAAGAGCTCGACCGGTCCATCGAGGAGGTGCTGCGACGCGCCGAGTATTCCTGGCGCCTCCCGCGCGAGCGCATGGCCGAGGCCCGGCCTGAGACCTGGTGGACGCGCTTCCTCAAGAACGTCGCCGACCAGCTCGAGAGCCTCCGCGTGTGGGTGGTGGAGAAGATCAACCAGTCTGCCAAGTGGTTGCGTGGGATCATGGACAAGTTGTTTCCGAACCGTTCCACGAACACCGGCGCCGGCACCGCCTGGGTCACGGGCGTGAACACCCTCGCCTTCCTCCTGCTTGCCATCGCGTTGTCCGCGCTCGCCATCCTCATTCTGCGCCTCTGGAAGCAGCGGCAGAAACGGATCATCGTCGCCGCCGAAGCCATCGCCGCGACGCCGGATTTGAATGACGAGAACACCGCCGCCGACCAGCTCCCCGAGGACGGCTGGCTCAAGCTTGCGCAGGACATGATGCAGCAGGGCAACTTGCGTCTCGCGCTCCGCGCCCTGTATCTCGCGAGCCTCGCGCACCTCGCGCACCGCGAGGTCGTGCGCATCGCGCGCTTCAAGACCAATCACGAATACGAGCGTGAAGTCCGCCGCCGCGCGCGCGCGCTGCCCGAATTGCAGGACGCCTTCGGACGCAACGTCGGTCGCATCGACCGCGCGTGGTATGGCCTGCACGAGGTCACCGGCGAGCAGCTCGGAGAATTCCGGGAGGACGTCGAGCGCATCCGCTCCATCGGCGCGCCAGCGGAGGTGAAGCGATGAAGCACGGCGCCAACCGTCTGCTGGTCGTCGCGCTGCCGCTGCTCGTCGTGGGCTTCGGGTGGGGACTTGCGACGCTGTTCGAGCTGCGCTTCGCGAGTGGCGACTTGTATCCCGCCTACTCGACGCTGCGCGCGGACCCGATGGGGAGCAAGGCGCTCTTCGACGGACTCGCCGACGTGCGCGGCATTGAGGCGCGGCGCTTTTACGGCCTGCCCGACCACATCGGCGACGGCCGCGACACGACGCTGTTCGTAATCGGCGCGTCCGTGGGCGCGCCGGAATTCGTGGATCCCGCCGAGGCGAAGGAACTCGAGGACTTCGTGCGCGGCGGCGGGCGGCTCGTGATGTCGTTCCGGCCGATCATGACATCGCCCGGCGCGTTCCGGCGCGAGTTGATGGAACTCGGCGAGAATGCATTCGACCCCGCGAACCAGGGGAAAAAGAAGGACAGTGCCGCGAAGAGGAAACCCGGGAAGTCCCCGCCCCCAAAGCCCGCGAAGCAGGACGCAAACGTGGACGAGTCCGCCGAGAAATCCGATGCGAAGTCCGGTGAGAAATCCGAAGCCCGGAAGCGCCCGCCCCGGCGCCGCTCGTTGCTCGGCGATGAGCGCCGGCTTCGCGCTGTGTCGCTCTACGAACGCTGGGGATTCAAGCGCGCCTTCCGCGACCTGCCCGAAAGCGCGGACCGCGACCCCGAGTCCGTGAACGTCACACGCAAGGATGCACCGCCCGACTTCCCGCCGCTGTTGACGTGGCACACCGCCGTGCACTTCAAGGAGCTCACCAACGCGTGGCGCGTGCTCTACGCGCGGGACGCCGACCCCGTGCTGATCGAGCGGCCGCTCGGCAAGGGCACGGTCGTCGTGTGCGCGGACGCGTGGCCGTTCAGCAACGAGGCGCTCCGCTCGGAACGGCGGCCGGCGCTGCTTGCGTGGTTCGCGGGCGCGAACCGGGTGATGCTCTTCGACGAGACGCACCACGGCATCGAGGCGCACCCCGGCGTCGCGGCGATGCTCCGGCGCTACAACCTGCACGGATTGCTCGGCGCGCTGCTGTTGCTCGCGTTGCTGCACATCTGGCGCAACGCCGTCCACTTCGTCCCGCCCCTGCACGAGGAGACCGCCGGAGGCGCGGGCGCCGTGCTCGGCAAGGATTCCGCGTCGGGCTTCGTGAACCTCCTGCGCCGGAGCATCCCGAGAGTGGAGCTCATCCACACCTGCTTCGCCGAGTGGAAAAAGTCCTGCGGGCATCAGCCGAAGAACCAGCGGCGCGCCGCCGAGATGCAAGGCGCGCTTGACTCGGGATTCGCGAAGATTGGCGGCACGGCGCATCCGGTCGATGCGTATCGGGAGCTGAGCCGGATCGCGACGGAGCAGAAATGATTTGCAACCCATGAACCCACAACTCGACCAACTCAAGGAAGTCCTCACCCGCGCCCGCGCCGAAGTCGCCAAGGTCATCATTGGCCAGGGCGACGTCGTGGACCGCGCCCTCATCTGCATCTTCACCAACCAGCACGCGCTCGTCGAAGGCGTGCCCGGCGTGGCCAAGACGCTGCTTGTGCGCACACTCGCGCGCGTGCTCGGCTGCGAGTTCTCGCGCATCCAGTTCACGCCCGACCTCATGCCGGCGGACATCACCGGCACGCACGTTTTCAACCTCCAGCGCAACGAGTTCACGCTCATCAAGGGGCCGGTGTTCACCTCGTTCCTGCTCGCGGACGAAGTCAACCGCGCGCCCGCCAAGACACAGTCCGCGCTGTTGCAGGCGATGCAGGAGCGGCTGGTGAGCATTGACCGCGACACGCACGCGTTGCCGGCAACGTTCACCGTGTTCGCCACGCAGAACCCGGTGGAATACGAGGGCACGTATCCGCTGCCCGAGGCGCAGAAGGACCGCTTCATGCTCAAGATCACGATGAACCCGCCCGAGCGCGACGAGGAGATCACGCTCGCCCGGCGAATGCTCGGCGCGGACACGCCGGAGGCGGCGCTCGCGAGCGGCGTGGTGCGGCAGGTCATCACGGAGTCCGCGCTCACGTCACTGCGTGGCGGGCTGAACCTCGTCACCGTCCGCGAGGAACTGCCCGCTTACATCGTGGACATCGTCCGCGCGTCGCGCACCCACGAGAGCGTTTTGGTTGGCGCCGGTCCGCGCGCGACGCAGGCACTGCTGCTGGCGAGCCGGGCATTCGCGGCGATCAGCGGGCGCGACTTCGTCACGCCCGACGACATCAAGGCGATGGCGCTTCCGGTGCTCGAGCACCGGCTCATTCTGCGGCCCGAGTTCGAGATCGAGGGGTTGAGCGTGAAGGAGGTCATCGAGAAGATTCTGGAACAGGTTGCTGTGCCGCGTTGAAGCCTGCCCATGAAATCGACCACAACCATGGACTGCGGCGGGAAGCGAAGCGCCCCGCCGCCTTGCCTGGCGAGGAACCGTCGGAAGGCGCTGTCGCCGCTGCGCTCTGCCACCGCACTCCAAAGCGGGCCGGTTTCGATGCGAGTCCATTCCCGCCCCGTTTGAGCCATGCTTGTTCCCCGCACGCGCCTCCTGTTCTCCACCGCCGCGGTGCTCGTGCCGTTTGGCGGCATCGCGGCGCTCATGCCCGACGCCGCGGTGGTCTCGTTTCTTCTGATGGGACTCTTCGTCGTGCTCGCGCTGATGGATGGCGTGCTCGCCTTCGGCAGCCTCGACGGCATTTCGGTCGAATTGCCGAAGGTCACCCGCTTGAGCAAGGACCGCGCGGCCAACCTCGACGTGCTCATCAAGAACGAACGGCCGCGCTCCAGGGAACTCCGCGTCGGCCTGCCGCTGCCGCGCGAAATCCCCTCGTCGCAGGAGGACATCACCACGGTGCTGCCGGTGAGCGCGAAACTCTCGCGCGTGCGGTGGGCGTGCGTGCCCGTGCGGCGCGGGCGCTTCCGCGTCGAGCGCTGTCACCTCGAGGGCGCGTCGCCGCTCGGGCTTTGGTCCGTGCGCGGTGTTTCGCCCGTGGATTCCGAGTTGCGCGTGTATCCGAACCTGATGGAGGAACGCAGCACGGTCTCGGCGCTCTTTCTGCGCCGCGGCGGATTTGGCGCGCACGTCCAGCGGCAGGTCGGCAAGGGGCGCGAGTTCGAGAAGCTCCGCGAGTATGCGCCGGGCGACGGTTTCGAGGACATCCACTGGAAGGCGACCGCCAAGCGCGGCCATCCGATCACGAAAGTCTTCCAGATCGAGCGCACGCAGGAAGTTTACGTGATCGTGGACGCGTCGCGGCTCAGCGCGCGGCAGGAGTTTCAAGGTCCAAGGTTCAAGGCCCGAGCTTCGAACCCACCGGAGCCGCCGGCGCAACGTGAGACCTTGAACCTGAAACCCGAAACGTCCGTGTTGGAGCGCTACCTCACCGCGGCGCTCGTGCTCGGGCTCGCCGCGGAGCAGCAGGGCGACCATTTTGGCCTGCTCACGTTCAGCGACCGCGTCCACAAGTTCATCCGCGCGAAGAATGGCCCCGACCATTACGCGGCCTGCCGCGACGCGATCTACACGCTGCAACCGCGGCTCGTGTCGCCGGACTTCGACGAACTGGCCACGTTCATCCGGCTGCGGATGCGGCGTCGCGCACTGCTTATCGTGCTCACGGCGCTGGACGACCCGTTGCTGGCCGAGCAGTTCACGCGCAGCCTTGACCTGTTCAGCCGCCAGCATCTGGTGCTCGTGAACATGATGCAGCCGCCGGGCGCGCAACCGCTGTTCAGCGATTCGAGCGTGGGCTCGCTCGACGACGTGTATCAGCGGCTCGGCGGCCACGTGCTCTGGCACAACCTGCGCGAACTGGACAAGACGCTGCAGCGGCGCGGCGTGCAATTCACCCTGCTCGAGAACGAACGGCTCTGCGCCCAGCTGGTCACCAATTACTTTAGCGTGAAACGCCGGCAATTGATTTAGAACGTGATCATCGATGTGGAAAAATTTGTGACCGCCGAGCGGCCGTTTTGGTCGGAGCTGGAGCAACTGCTTGGGCGTCTCGAGAACGAGCCGGGGTTTCAACCGGACCTCGCCCAGCTCCGGCGGCTGCACTACCTCTACGAACGCACGTCGTCGGACCTCGCGAAGATAGCGACCTTCTCGGCCGAGCCGGAGACGCGCGCCTTCCTCGAGAACCTCGTGGCGCGCGCATACGGCGAGATTCACGAGACGCGTCGACGCGGCCACCGCATACGGCCGGTGGAGTGGTTCATGGTCACGTTTCCGCGCACCTTCCGGCGGCACGCGCGGGCATTCTGGCTTGGCGTCATCATCACCCTGGCGGGCACCGCGCTCGGGGCGTTCGCGCTCATGTTCGACCCCGATGCGAAGGCGAGCGTGCTGCCGCGCATGTTTGCGAATCACCTCGGGGACCCGGCCAAGCGCGTCGCCGAGGAGGAAAAGTCCGGCGGCACCGCAGCCCATGCCGGCGCGAAGGCGAGATTCTCGGCGCACCTCATGCGGAACAACATCCAAGTGTCGGTTAACGCGATGGCTTTCGGTCTCACCTACGGCATCGGCACCATCGTGGTGCTCTTCTACAATGGCGTGATCCTCGGCCTCATCTGCGCGGACTACATCATTGCGGGGCAGTCGAAGTTTCTTGCGGCATGGCTGCTGCCGCACGGTTCGATTGAGATTCCCGCGATTCTCATCGCAGGGCAGGCGGGGCTCGTGCTTGCCTCGGCGCTGATCGGCCGCGGGAGCCGCGCGTCGCTGCGCGAGCGGTTGCGCCAGGCCGCGCCCGACCTTGCCACGCTCATCGGAGGCGTGGCGGTGATGCTGGTGTGGGCGGGATTCGTCGAGGCGTTTCTCTCGCAGTATCACGAGCCGGTGATTCCCTACTCGTTGAAGATCGCGTTCGGCGTGGTCGAACTGGGTGTGCTGTGGGTTTTCCTCGCGCGCGCGGGCCTCAAGCCGACGACGGACGAGCAGGCCGAGGGCGGATTGCCCGCGGCAAAACTCCCGCAATCGACGTGACCTCCCGCACCGCCACACTCGACATCCGCACGCCGGAAGGGATCGTGTTCTCGCTGCCGCTGGCTGGGCCGATGTTGCGGTTCATCGGGTTCGTCCTCGACACTTCGACCGTGAACGTGATCACGCAGGTGCTCGTCACGCTTGCGCTGGTCTTCATCATGGTCAGCCCCGACATCGTCATCGCGCTGCGCATCCTGCTGCCGTTTATCGTGCAGGTCGGCTACGGCATCGGGTGCGAGTGGTTGTGGCGCGGGCAGACGCTCGGCAAGTGGGTGCTCCGGATGCGCGTGATGGACGCGCAGGGATTGCGCCTGCAGTTCAGCCAGGTCGTGATGCGCAATCTTCTGCGGCCGGTGGATTCATTGCCGCTGCTCGGGTTTGTCGGCGCTGTTGCGATGTTCCTCAACCGCCACAACCAGCGGCTCGGAGACCTCGCGGCGAACACGGTCGTCGTCCGCCAGCCGCGCCTGCGCGAGCCGGACCTCGATCAACTGCTCTCGCGCAAATACAACTCGCTTCGCGATCACCCGCACCTCGAGGCGCGGCTGCGTCAGCGCGTTTCCCCGGCCGAGGCCGCAGTGGCGTTGCAAGCCCTGCTGCGCCGCGACGAACTGGACCCGTCCGCGCGCGTCGGACTTTTCAGCGAGATTGCCGCGCGGTTCCGGTCGCTCGTCGAATTCCCGCCCGAATCCACGGAGGGCCTCACGGACGAGCAGCACGTCCGCAACGTACTCGACGTCGTGTTCCGCGTCCGACGCGATGACCCGGCAGGAGCGGCGAAGTCCGCCGGGCGCGGCGAACTCGAAGAACTCGCGGGGAAATGACCATTGCGAGAAGGGCGGTGGAGGCCGCTGCCCTGAGCCGCGGCGTCCGGACCTCGATGACCGACTGTTTGGCTCCGGGAATTCATGCGCTCGCTCGCCAAGCCCGCCGTGTTGCGCGCCTCGCTGTGCGGGGGTGTGTTCACCGCACTCGCGTGCTGGCCGAGGCTGGCGCTGTGGTTCGAGCGACCGGACGCGCTTTCGTTCCTGCTCGCCGTCGTCTTCGTGTGCGGGTTTTTCCTCTGGAATTTTGTCTTCGGTTGGCACGGGCAGTATTCCGGACGGCCGGTGTTTGTGAAGCTGGAGCCGAAACTCTGGGCGGCGGTCACCGTGGCCGCGATAGTCGTGGCGCTCGCGAAGCTCTTCTTCACCGACCCCGTGTTGCGCCCGCTGCGGCCGGATGACTTCCCGAAGGACCTGCCGTCGCTTGCGGCTTCAATCCTGTTCGGAATCGGGCTGACCTCGTCGCTGCTGGTCTTTGCGCCGTTTGCGTTGTTTATGCGTCTCACGGGGCGTGAGCAGTGGTCCGCGGGCGGGACGATTCTCGTCGGCGTGTTCGTGGCGTTCGTCGCGGCAGGTTCGAAGCAACCGCCGCTTCCGGCGCACGTGCTGGCCGGTGTGCTTGCGGGTTGGGCGGCGGGGGGCGCGTGGGGCGTGTGGCTCTATCTGCGCGGGGGCGCGGGATTGGTCTGGTGGTGGCTCACGGTGATCCAGGCGCGGCACCTCGCGGAGGTGCTGTAAGCGGGCGACGGCCTTTACTTCGCGCGGAAGGTGATCCGCGCCTTGCCCAGATCATAGGGCGACATCTCGGCCTTGACCTTGTCCCCGACGGAGATGCGGATGAAGTGTTTGCGCATCTTGCCGGAGATGTGGGCGAGGACCACGTGGCCGTTCCCCAGCGCGACGCGGAACATGGTGCCGGGCAGCACCTGTGTGATCGTGCCGGTCAACTCAATCGGCTCTTCCTTCGGCATGGCGTCGGGCGGACAAATCGGTTTGTCCTGTCCGGCCGCCGGCTGTCTCCGGACGGCGTTGTTCCGGGCAGGTTTTCACACGAGACGGGCGACGATTTTCTGCGGTTACATTCGGGCCGGAGGCTGAATTTATGGTGGTTCGCCTCGTCCATTCCCGGCAAACTTGGTGCCGGCCGGTGCTCAAACAACTCCCATGCACACGTTGAGATTCGTCCTCACTCCGACCCTCGCACTATCGTTCGCGCTCGCCCTCCACGCGCAGGACAAGCAAGACGCGCCCAAGGCCGCCCCCGACGCTGCCAAGAAGGAAGCGCCCGTCAAGGCCAAGCCGCGCGCCACGACGACGAAGTGGGACCTCACGGACCTCGGGCAGTTCTTCAGCAGCGGGCTCGAGATGAACGCGCCTGACGGCAAGGGCCGCGTCCGGCCCGCGCTCAAGGCGCTCTCCATCCGCGTCGGCGCGAACGACGAGGCGACGGTGTGCTTCGACACCGAGCGGCTGCGCTGGGCCGCGGCGTGGACGGGCGGCTTCCTCAAACTCCCCACCGGCCGCGAGGGACTCGAAGGCGTTCCGCAACCGGCGGGCGAACTCGCGTTCAGCTCGACGGTGACTCCCGGCTGGGCTTTCGCGAGCGGCGGCTTCGACGAGCCGAACCCACCCAAGCGCGAGGGGAACGAACTCATTTCGTTCGGCCCGCTGCCACGCGAGTGGGCCAAGTGGCGCGGCTTCTACCTTCACGACAAGCAGGTCATCCTCAGCTACACCGTTGGCAAGGCGAGCGTGCTGGAAATGCCCGGCTACGATGCGGCCCGAAACGCGTTCACCCGCACCTTTCACATCGAGAACTCGGATCGCCCGATGACCATGCTGCTCTTCGACGTCTCCGCGACGCCGGGAGCGAAGGCCGTTGCTGCTGCGATCACGCCCGGCATGGACTCGGCACTCGACGCCGCGAACGGCCGCAGCGTGCTCAAGCTTCCGCCGCTCGGGAGATCCGCCACGTTTCGGGTTGCCGTCAGCATCGGAGATGATCCGAATCACGCCAATGCCCGGGCCGCGGCGGGCGTGGCGAAGGATCTCCCCGACCTCAAAGCCCTCACGCGCGGCGGGCCCGCCCGCTGGAATCCCATCCTCGAAACCAAGGGCGAAACTGGCTCCGGCGGCGCCGCCTACGTCGTGGACACCCTAACCCTTCCCGAGGACAACCCGTGGCAATCCTGGCTCCGCACCAGCGGATTCGACTTCTTCAAGGACGCGACCCGCGCCGCCATCTGCACCGTCAACGGTGAGGTTTGGCTCGTCAGCGGCATTGACGAGAAGCTGGAGCGGCTACGGTGGAAGCGGTTTGCAACGGGTCTGTTCCAGCCCCTCGGCCTCAAGATTGTGGACGAGAAAATCTACGTGCTCGGGCGCGACCAACTCACGCGCCTGCACGACTTGAACAACGACGGCGAGGCCGACTTTTACGAAAACTTCAACAACGACGTCGCCATCTCGTCGCACTACCACGAATTCTGCCTGAACCTGGAGACCGACCCCCAGGGCAACTTCTACTTCACCAAGGGCGGCAACCTCGGGCCGTCCAGGCACCCGCACCACGGCGCGCTTCTGCGCATTTCCAAGGACGGCTCCAAACTCGACGTCGTCGCCACCGGCCTGCGCGCGCCCAACGGCATGGGCGTCGGCCCGCGCGGCGAGATCACCACCGCCGACAACGAAGGCAACTGGGTTCCCAGCTCCCGCGTGGACCTCGTGCGCCCCGGCGGATTCCTCGGGCACATCTTCACCTCGCACGACACCCGCGTGGCCGTGCTCGGCACCAACGCCACGCTCTTCAGCAACGGCAAATCAGTCGAGTCATTCCCCGCCGCCAGCGACAAGTTCAAGGCCGCCGCTGCGAAGCATCCCGTGAATTATGACAAACCCATCCTCTGGCTGCCGCACACCTACGACACCGACAACTCCAGCGGCGGCCAAGTGTGGGTCACCAGCGACAAGTGGGGACCGTTCTCCGGCGACCTCCTGCACCTGAGCTACGGCGCGTGCGCCCTGCACAAGGTGATGCTCGAAACCGTGGGCGGACAGGTGCAGGGCGGCGCGTTCAAGTTCCCGCTCAAGTTCAAGACCGGCATCATGCGCGGGCGCTTCAGCCCGCTCGACGGCCAGCTCTACCTCACCGGCCTCGTTGTCTGGCAATCCAACGGCGCGCAGAAAGGCGCGCTCCACCGCGTCCGATACACCGGCAAGCCCGCCAACCTCCCCAGCGAAATGCGCGTGCGCCCCAACGGCATCGAGATCACCTTCACCGACCCGCTCGACAAATCCCTCGCCGAGGACTCCGGCAGCTACGCCGTCGAGCAATGGAACTACCAATGGACCACGCAATACGGCTCCAAAGACTGGTCCGTGGAAAACCCCTCCAAGATGGGCCGCGACCCGCGCGACGTGAAGTCCGCGAAGCTCCAGCCCGACGGCCGCACCGTGTTCCTCGACCTCGGCCCGATGCAACCCGTGATGCAGATGCAGGTGAAGCTCAATCTCAAGACCGCCGCCGGCGCGACCATATCGCAGACCATTTTCAACACGATCAACAGCGTCCCGGCGAAGTAACCGCCCACGCCCGCTACCCCTTAGTCCTGATCCAAATCCTGCTCTTGATCCTGATCTTCCCCGCATTCCCCCTCCGACCTTCGTGTCTTCGTGGTTTCATCAGCCCCTCCTCGGGAGAAGGTTTCGCCGTCAAATCAACCAGGAATCCTGAACTCTGAACTTCCCGCGCCGTCGCCCGCTTGCTTCACTCCGTCCCGTGCCGCTGCCGCACCGGATCGCCACGCTGCTTTACGCGTTCAATGACGCGGATGACGTGTTGTTGCTCGAGCGCACGAGGGAACCCAACCGCGGCTTGTGGAGCCCGCCCGGCGGCAAGCTGCTTGCCCCGGAAGGCGAGTCGCCGTGGGCGTGTGCCTGCCGCGAGGCGCGCGAGGAACTCGGGCTGGACCTCGGCCCGCGCGACTTGCACCTGACGGGCATCGTGAGCGAGCACGGCTACGAGGGGCACGCGCACTGGCTGATGTTCCTGTTCGAAATCCGCCGCCGCGTGAACGCGCTGCCGCCCGCGTGCGCGGAAGGGCGATTCGCGTTTCATTCCCGCGCCTCACTGCCCGCGCTGACGTTGCCGCGGACGGATCGCGAGCAAGTCTGGCCGCTCTATTGGGCGCATCGCGGCGGATTCTTTGCCGCGCATTGCTGCTGTCATCCCGACGGCCGCGACGAGTGGACGCTGGAAGAGACGCGCGTGGCGCCGATCTACCTCGCGCCCGCGGGCGCAATCGGATGAACTGCGGGGGCAAGGCGCCCGGATTTTGGCCGCGAAGGAACGCAAGGAACACAAATGGGAATGGAACGCTTTGCGCTCCGTGCGTTCTCTTGCGGCTGATGAATGGGCTGCACTGTATGAATGGGCTGCACTGTTGGTGCGGCCGTTCTGACGCGACTCATGGACGAACCGATCATTGACCTGCACAGTGACCAGCACTTCATGGGCGAGGCGTTGCGGCAGGCGGCCAGGGCTTACGAGGCGGGCGAGGTGCCCGTGGGCGCGGTGGTCGTGCGCGGCGGGCGCATCATCGCGCGCGCGTGCAACCAGGTGGAGTTGCTCAAGGACGCGACGGCGCACGCGGAGATGCTGGCGCTGACGGCGGCGGAAGCCGCGGTGGGCGACTGGCGCCTGACGGATTGCACACTCTACGTGACCAAGGAGCCGTGCCCGATGTGCGCCGGGGCGATCGTGCACGTGCGGCTCGCACGCGTGGTGTTCGGCGCGTCGGACCCCAAGGGCGGCGCGGCCGGCGGCGCGATGAACCTGCTTCAATTCCCAACGCTCAATCACCGCTGCGACATCACCGGCGGCGTGCGCGAGGACGAGGCAAGCGGAATGTTGAAACGGTTCTTCCTCGAACAGCGTGCCCGGAACAAGGCGACGGAACCGGAGGCGTGAGTGGTGAAGCCCTTTTGCCGGACGCGCCAGTGAACAGGCTGTGGCAGTGGCTGGCGGCGTCCTGCGCGGGCAGTTCCGGCTGACTTAGCCGCATTGCGCCTTCTGCCGGAGCGCGTGGTCCACCAGCACGAGCGCGCTCATCGCCTCGACCATCGGCACGGCGCGCGGAAGCACGCAGGGGTCGTGGCGGCCGCGCGGCTTGAGCGTGGTGTTCTTGAGCTTCACGTCCACGGTGTCTTGCTCGTGGAAGATGGTGGCCGTGGGTTTGAAAGCCACGCGGAAACAGATCGTCTGCCCGTTGGAGATGCCGCCCTGAATCCCGCCGGAGCGGTTCGTGGTGGTGATCACTCTGCCGCCGCGAGCGCGGAAAGGGTCGTTGTGCGCGCGGCCGGTGAGCAGGATGCCGCCGAAGCCTGAGCCGATGTCGAAGCCCTTGCTCGCGGGCAGGCTGAGCATCGCCTTGGCGAGGTCGGCCTCGAGTTTGTCGAAGACCGGTTCGCCCCAGCCCGCGGGGACGCCGCGCGCGACGCCCGCGATCACTCCGCCCACGCTGTCGCCCGCGGCGCGCGTGCGTTCGATGAGGCGGATCATCCTCGCGGCCATCGCCGCGTCGGGACAGCGGACGATGTTGGACTCGACCTGCCGCGCGGTGAAGGTCTCCGGGTCCACGCGCGCGATGAGCTTCTGCACCTGCTGCACGCAGGCGAGGACTTCAACGCCGAATCTCTCGCGCAGCAGTTTCCTCGCAATCGCGCCCGCGGCGACGCGGCCGATGGTTTCGCGTGCGCTGGCGCGTCCGCCGCCGGGCCACGCGCGGATGCCGAACTTGGCGAAGTAGGTGTAGTCCGCGTGCGAGGGGCGGAACTTGGTTTTCATCTCCGTGTAAGCCTCGCTGCGCGCGTCCTCGTTCCTGACCCACAGGGCGATGGGCGTGCCAAGCGTGCGGCCCTCGAAGGTGCCGGAGAGGATTTGCACGGTGTCAGATTCCTTCCGGGGCGTGACAATGCGTGACTGGCCGGGACGACGGCGGTCCAAGTCCGGCTGGATGTCGGCCTCCGTGAGCGCGAGGCGCGGCGGGCAGCCATCCACGATCACGCCCACGCCGCCCCCGTGCGACTCGCCGAAGGTGGTGATGCGGAAGAGGTGGCCGAACGAGTTGCCCATGCGCGGCAAGGATGCGTCAAACGCGCAGCGTGGGCAAGCACGGCGGACGGGACACGCGGGCGAAAATCCCCGTTGACCGATGCGCGGGCTGCACTAAGCTCGCCGCGTTCGATCCACAAAAACACACAACGCAATCCCTATGGCTAACACTCACGTTCCCCTGATCAGTTCGGGCACGGCCGGTCCGCTCGGCGTGCTGCACCTCCCGCGCCTCTGGCTCAAGTGCTCGCTCGAGGCGCGCGGCAAGCTCGCCGCCGGATATCCCGGGCTCGGCAAGGGCTACGACTTGATGACCTGCAACGCGCTCGGGCTCAACCCCGATGCGGTGAAGGCTTTCATCGCCGGCAGCCGGCCGACGTATCCGCAGTTCGAGGCGTGGGTCAAGTCCCAGCCCGGCGTGAAGCTCGACAAGGCCACGCTTTACAAGCACAACGCCGCCATTCGCGGCTACATTCACGACGACGCCACGCGCAAGGGCATTCTCGGCGCGAGCCGCATCTCCGACGAGAGCTCGGTGAATCCCGGCGCGGTGGACTTGAACAACATTGATGACTGGTATGAGTTCCATCAGGCCGAGCTAAAGTAACCAGCCCACTTGCAACCAACGAGCCGGCGCGGAGTGTACTCCGCGCCGGTTTGCCTTTCGGGCGGTATCCTCTCGCCGCCTCGGCGCCGTCATTCGCCATTGCCCGAAGCGTCCGTGCGGCTACACTCCTGAACAAGCCGGACGCACGCACGCGTCCAACAATCCGCCATGTTCCGTCGTCACCCCCAATCCGATGCTTTGGCCGGGCCCGTCGCATCCGCGCTCCTGCTGGGATGCGCGGCGGCGGCATCGGCAGCCACGATGGACAGCATGCACCCCGTGCGCTCGACGCCTGCGAAGGTGGACTTCCGGCGCGATGTGTTGCCTGTGCTCTCGACCAAGTGCTTCGCGTGCCACGGCCCCGACGAGTCGGCGCGCAAGGCCAGGCTCCGGCTCGACCAACGCGACGACGCACTCGCCGACCACAAAGGCCGCCGCCCCATCGTCCCCGGCAAGCCATCGCAGAGCGAGGTCGTCCGACGCATCACGACGAAGGACCCCGACGACATCATGCCGCCGCTCAAGGGTGGGCATCCGCTCTCGAAGGACGAAGTCGCCACGCTCAAGAAATGGATCGAGTCCGGCGCGCCCTACGACCAGCACTGGTCGTTCGTGAAGCCGCAGCTTCCATCACTGCCCAACGTCCGCGACACGAAGTGGCCGCAGAACGCGATGGATTATTTCGTCCTCGCGCGATTGGAGAAAGAAGGCTTCAAGCCCGCGCCGCCCGCCGACCCGCACACGCTCATCCGGCGCCTCTCGCTCGACCTCACTGGATTGCCACCGACCCCGGAAGCGGTGGAGGCATTCGTGAAGGAATTCTCACCCGCGCCCGCGCCCGTTCCCCCGACGGCGAAGGGCGGCGCAGGCGGGGCAGGGGGAAAGCGGGAGCGTGAGAGAGCAGCCCTTGAGCGCCTCGTGGACCGGTTGCTCGCCTCGCCCGCTTACGGCGAGCGCATGGCTCGCACATGGCTCGACCTCGCGCGCTACGCGGACAGCGCGGGCTACGGCTCCGACCCATTGCGCCTGAACATCTGGCCGTGGCGCGACTGGGTCATCAACGCCTTCAATCGCAACGTGCCTTACGACCGCTTCACACTCGAGCAACTCGCCGGCGATCTCCTGCCGGGCGCGACCACTGACCAGCAGATCGCCACCGGCTTCCACCGCAACACCATGACCAACACCGAGGGCGGCACGGACGACGAGGAGTTCCGCTCCGCCGCCGTCAAGGACCGCATTGCCGTCACAATGCAGGTCTGGATGGGCATCACGATGAACTGCGCCCAGTGCCACACGCACAAATACGACCCCATCTCCAACAAGGAGTATTACCAGTTCTACGCCATGTTCAACCAGACCGAGGACAACGACAAACCCGACGAGGCACCCACACTCTCGCTGCCGACTCCCGCGGAGCAGGCGGGGATGGACCGCTTCAAGGCGCAACTCGCCGACCTCGCCAGGAAACTCTCCACGCCCACGCCCGAGTTGCTGAAGGAACTCGCCGACTGGAACGCGAAGCAATCCGACTCGATGTGGACCGTGCTCGAACCCGCCGACTTCGAGTCCGCGAACGGCGCAACGCTCGTGAGACTCCCGGACCACTCGCTGCTCGCCAGCGGCAAGGCACCGGACGTGGACACGTTCACCCTGAAGATCCCAACGCAGCTCAAGGGCATCACCGCCCTGAGGCTTGAATTGCTGCCCGACACGTCCCTCCCCGCGAAAGGCTCGGGCCGCGGTGAGAAGGGACGTGCGGTTGTGAGTTCCTTCAAGCTCGCCACGCAACCACTCAAGCCAGAGTTCAAGAAAGCGCGCTTCATTCGCGTCGAACTGCCGGGCGAGCACCGGGTCCTCTCGCTCGCGGAGGTGCAGGTCTTCAGCTCGAGGCAAAATGCCGCGCTCAAAGGCAAAGCCGCGCAGTCCTCGACCGACCATGGCGCGGACGCCGCACGCGCGATGGACGGCCGCACCGACGGTGATTTCAGCGGGGCGAACTCCACCACCGCCACGAAGGCCGAGGACAATCCGTGGTGGGAACTCGACCTCGGTGCGGAGATTCCCATCGAGGAGTTCGTGCTGTGGAACCGCACCGACGGCGGGCTCGGCTCGCGGCTCGCGAACTTCAAGGTCTATGCGCTCGACGCGGCGAGAAAGGAAGTCTTTACGCAGTCCGTCGCCGCGCCGCCCGCCCCGAGCCAGCGCTTCAACCTCGTCGGCGAAAAGCCCGCGGCACTCGCCAACGCCACCAGCGATCACGCGCAGGAGGGCTTCGAGGTGGCGAAGGCCATCGACACAGACGAGAAGACCGGATGGTCCAACGGCGGCCGGGAAACCAACGCCGTTGCAGCCGTCTTCGAAACAAACACCAGCATCGGCGACACCAACGGCACGATGCTTGTCATCACGCTCTCCCAGTCGGCCGGCGCGCAGGCCACGCTCGGGCGCTTCCGTATCTCTGCCACCACCCAGCCGAAACCCGTGCGCATCGTCCCACAAAAAACCCGCGAGCTGCTCGCAAAGGAAACGAAGTCGCGCCGGCCCGCCGACGAGAAGGAACTCGTGAAGTATTGGGCCGACTTCTCGCCCTCGCTCGCGAAGACGCGCGCGGACCGCGACAAGGCGAAGAAAGACCTCGACGCCGTGAAGCCCGTCGCGCTGCCCGTGATGCGCGAACTCTCCAAGGACAAGCTCCGCACCACGAAGCTGATGATCAAAGGCAACTTCCTGAACACGGCGGATGAAGTGCAACCCGCGTTCCTCACCGCGTTCGCTCCGCCGCCGACCAACACGCCGCTCAATCGCGTCGGCGTCTCGCAATGGCTCACCTCGCCCGAGAATCCGCTGACTGCCCGGGTCGCGGTCAACCGGCTTTGGTCTCACGTATTTGGCGCCGGACTTGTCGAAACCGAGGAGGACTTCGGCACGCAAGGCTCGCTGCCGAGCCACCCCGAGTTGCTCGACTGGCTGGCGGTTGTGTTCAGCGCGCCGGCACCGCGCGAATCCACGGAGCACGCCCCGCGCACCACGCTGACCGGACTGGCGTGGGACACGAAAGCCCTCCTCAAACTCATCGTCACCAGCGCGACCTACCGGCAGTCGTCGCTCGCTCCGGCTGCCGCTGCCCAGAAAGATCCGCGCAACCGGTTCCTGTCTCACTACCCACGCGCGCGGCTCGATGCCGAGACCGTGCGCGACCAGGCGCTCGCGCTCAGCGGCCTTCTAAGTCACAAGATCGGCGGGCCGAGTGTGTATCCGCCGCAGCCCGACGGCTTGTGGCGCGCGGCCTTCAACGGCCAGCGCAACTGGGCCACAAGCACGGGCGAAGACCGCTACCGCCGCGGCCTCTACACGTTCTGGCGCCGCACCGTGCCATATCCGAGCATGGCGACCTTCGACGCGCCGAGCCGCGAGAACTGCACGGTGCGCCGCCTGCCAACCAACACGCCGCTGCAGGCGTTCGTCACGATGAACGACCCGGCCTATGTCGAGATGGCGCAGGCGCTCGGACGCCGCATCATGAAAGAAGGCGGCGCAACCACTGCTGACCGCGCCCGGTTCGGCCTCCAACTTGCCCTTGCCCGCCCGGCCAGCGCCCCGCAAGTGCAGGCCCTCGTCGTACTCCACGAAAAGGAACTCGCCCGCTACCGTGCGGATGCCGACGCCGCGAAGCAACTCGCCACGGAGCCCATCGGCAAGTTGCCCGACGGCCTTGACGCGGCTGACGCCGCCGCCTGGACCGTCGTCGCCAACGTGCTGCTCAACCTCGACGGCGTGCTGACGAAGGGATGATGATCGCGCTGACCGACACCGAATGAGGACACGGATTGCACAAATGTTTGCGGATTGGCGGCGCCCGAAATCCGTGTCAATCCGTGCAAATCATGTCGAACTCCACTCCGCATGAACCCGCAACTTGCCCGATCACGCGCTCTGACGCGCCGCACTTTTTTTCGCGACTCCGGCCTTGGACTCGGCGCCATCGCACTCGGTTCGCTGCTCCGGCAGGACGGCTCCGCCGCCGCGAAAGCCGCAAGCCGTAATCCGCAAGCCGCAGTCGCCAACCCCCTCGCGCCCAAAGCCCCGCCCCTGCCCGCGAAAGCGAAATCCATCATCTACCTGCACATGTCCGGCGCGCCGCCGACGCTGGACCTGTTCGATTACAAGCCCAAGCTCAACGAACTGCACCTCAAGCCGTGCCCCGAGGAACTCATCAAGGGCGAGCGGTTCGCATTCATCAAGGGCGTGCCCAAGATGCTCGGCACGCCGCACAAGTTCGCGCCGGCCGGCCAGTCGGGTGCCTCCGTCGCCGAGATTCTCCCACACTTCGCCAGCATCGCGGACGACGCCACCATCATCCGCTCGGTCGTCACGGACCAGTTCAACCACGCGCCCGCGGAGCTGTTCCTCTACACCGGTTCGCCGCGCGCCGGCAGCGCGTCGCTCGGCTCGTGGCTCACCTACGGGCTCGGCTCTGAGAACCAGGACCTGCCCGGTTTCGTCGTGCTGCTCTCCGGCGGCACCGACCCGACGGGCGGCAAGAGCCTTTGGAGCAGCGGCTTCTTGCCGAGCGTGTATCAGGGCGTGCAATGCCGCACCTCCGGCGAGCCGATCCTTTTCTCCAACAACCCGCCCGGCATGGATCGCGAGTCGCGCCGCCGCAGCCTCGACGCGCTCGGGGCGTTGAACGAAATCGAGGCGAAACAATTCCGCGACCCCGAGACGCTCACCCGCATCGCGCAATACGAACTCGCGTATCGCATGCAGATCGCCGTGCCGGATGTCTTCGACCTCGGCAAGGAACCGGCGCACGTGCTCAACAGCTACGGCGCGAAGCCGGGCGAGGGGAGCTTCGCGAACAACTGCCTGCTCGCGCGGCGGCTCGTCGAGAAGGGCGTGCGCTGCGTGCAGCTTTACGACTGGGGCTGGGACATGCACGGCATCAGCCCCGACACCGACCTCGTGAGCGGCCTGCCGAAGAAGTGCCGCGACGTGGACCGCGCGAGCGCGGCGCTCGTGCGCGACCTCAAGCAGCGCGGCCTGCTCGACGAAACGATCGTGGTGTGGGGCGGCGAGTTTGGCCGCACGCCGATGAACGAGGAACGCGGCGGCTCGAAGTATCTTGGCCGCGACCACCATCCGCACTGTTTCTGCCTGTGGATGGCCGGCGGCGGCATCAAGCGCGGCACCGTCTTCGGCTCAACGGACGAACTCGGCTACCGCGTCGCCGAGAATCCCGTGTCAATCCGCGACCTTCAGGCGACGCTTCTACACCAGATGGGCTTCGACTCGCACGCGTTCAGCTACCGCTACCAAGGGCTCAACCAGCGCCTCATCGGCCCGAGCGAGGAAGCACAGGTGATCAGGGAGATTGTGGCGTGAATGCGGAACGCGGAATGCGGAGGGCGGAGCGGCGCAACGGCCCGCGCCAGTTTGTTGGGATCGCAGTGCAGGCCCTCGCGCTGTTTGGGGCGGGAATCGAAGGTGTTGCCGCGCCCGCACCACCCGTTGACTTTGCGCGCGAGGTCCTGCCCGTCTTGCAGCGCGCGTGTTTCGACTGTCACGGGCCGGAGTTGCAGAAGGGCAAGCTGCGCCTCGACACGCGCGAGGCGGCTTTCAAGAAGCCCGGCACCATCTCGAAGGGCAGCGCCGCGAAGAGCGAACTTTACCGACGCATCACGCTTTCGAAGGGCCACGACGACGCGATGCCGAACCGCGGCGAACCACTCTCCAAGTCCGACACCGACCGCATCCGCGCGTGGATTGACGCCGGCGCCGTGTGGCCCGACGGCGTGCAAGCGGCGAAGCACTGGGCCTATGTTAAACCGGTCCGTCCCGCAGTCCCGCAAATCGGCAGGCGGCAGGCGGCAGGCGGCAATCCAGTGGACGCTTTCATTCTGGCCCGACTCGCGAAAGAGGGTCTCGCGCTTTCATCGGACGCTGCGCCCGAAATCCTCATCCGCCGCCTCTCGCTCGATCTCACCGGCCTGCCGCCGACGACGCCGGAGATCGATGACTTTGTATCGAACTGGTCACTCAAACCCGACAAAGCGCTCGAGAAGCTTGTTGATCGTCTCCTCGCGTCGCGGCAGTTCGGCGTTCGCTGGGCGCGTCCGTGGCTCGACTACGCGCGCTACGCCGATTCGCACGGGTTTCAGCGAGACGACTTCCGCGACCTCTGGCCGTATCGCGATTGGGTGGTGAATGCCCTCAACGCGGACATGCCCTTCACGCAGTTCAGCATCGAGCAGCTCGCCGGCGATTTGCTGCCCCGCGCCACCGAGTCGCAACGCGTGGCCACCGGCTTCAATCGCAGCGCGCCCACGAATGTCGAGGCCGGCACGGACCCCGAGGAGACCCGCGTGAACCAGATTCACGATCGCGTCAACACGCTCGGCATGGTCTGGCTCGGCGCGACGCTTGAATGCGCCCAGTGCCACGACCACAAATACGACCCGTTTACCCAGCGCGATTACTACGGCTTGTTTGCCTTTTTCAACCAGACTGAACTCGAGGCCGACCGCACGAACCCGAAGGTGCCCGGCTCGATCCAGTTCAAGGGACCGACGATGGAACTCGCCGACAGCTCCACTCAGGGCGCGCGCGCGCGCCTGCAAAACCAGTTCGACGCCGTCGTCCGGCGGATTGGCGAGTTGGAGAAGAATGCCGCGGCCGACTCCGCGGCGTGGGAGGCGGACCTCGCGAAATCACTTGGCACGACCTCGCAGGAGCACGTGCTCGACATCGCGGATTTCGACTCCACCGGCGGCGCCACGCACGAGATCCTCGCCGACAAGTCGGTGCTCATCAGCGGCGAACCGGCGCCGGACAAGGACACCTATCTCGTCGAAGTCCGCACCAGACTCACGGGCGTCCGCGCCATCAAGATCGAGACGCTTGCTGACCCATCGTTGCCCGGCAACGGTCCCGGCCGCAGCGACGCACAACGGCCGAACTTCGTGCTGAACAACTTCACTGCGACCGTCGCGCCTGCGGCAGATGATTCGCAATCCGAACCGGTCAAATTCAACACCGCGACTGCGTCGTTCTCGCAAGCCAACTTCCCTGTCGCCAACCTGCTGAAGGCGGACAACACCGCACGCAGCGGCTGGGCGATCAGCCCGAGATTTCACGAACCCCACTGGGCGATGCTTGAAACCGCCGGGCCCGTTGGCCACGAAGGAGGCACGGTGTTGCGGTTCAAGCTCGAACAGCATTATGGCGGGGGCCGCACCATCGGCCGGCTCCGGTTCAGCGGCATCACGGGCCCGGTCGGAGGCAAGTCCATGCCCGCGGATGTGGCCGACGCGCTGAAAGTGCCCGCCGGCAGGCGTTCGGCGAAACAATCGAAGACGCTTGCGCACTTCCGGCTTCGGCAGACTCCGGGCTTTGACGCGCTTGAGACGGAGAGGACACGACTGGACGGCGAGCTGAAGAAACTCAAGCCTCCGACGACGTTGATCATGCAGGAGTCAGGCGCGCCGCGGATGAGCGCCATGTTTCAGCGGGGCGAGTTTCGAACGCCGGGTGAGAAGGTGGACGCACACGTCCCATCCGTCCTGCATCCGCTCCACGCGGCATCGTCGGAGCGAACCCGGCTGGATCTCGCAAAGTGGCTCGTGAGCCGCGAGAATCCCCTCGCCGCGCGCGTGACGGTGAACCGCTTCTGGGCCGAGCTCTTCGGCCACGGGCTCGTCACGACGCCCGAAGACTTCGGCATCAAGGGTGAGCGCCCCACGCACCCGGAATTGCTCGACTGGCTCGCCGTCGAGTTCATGGACAACGGCTGGTCGCTGAAGACGTTGTTGAAGTCGATCGTGACGAGCGCGGCTTACCGGCAGTCTTCACGGGTCTCACCCGAAATGTTCTCGCGGGACGACCAGAATCTTCTCTACGCACGCGGACCTCGATTCCGCCTCGACGCTGAAGCCGTGCGGGACAACGCGCTTTCCATCGCGGGGCTGCTCAGCCTCCGTCAGGGTGGCCCGTCGATCCGACCGTATCAACCGGATGGCTTGTGGGTGAAGGTCGGCGGCCAGCGTTACGACTATGTCGTCAGCCCCGGGGAGGAGAAGTATCGCCGCGGCATCTACGTCGTGTGGAAGCGCGGTGCGCCGTATCCGAGCTTCGTGAATTTCGACGCGAACAACCGCATGGCCTGTCGTGTGAAGCGACCGCGCTCGAACACGCCGCTGCAGGCGCTCACGCTCATGAACGATCCCGTCTATGTCGAGGCGGCGACGGCGTTCGCGCGGCGCGTGTTGACCGAGAAACCAGTCGCGAGCGCCGCGGAGCGCATCGCTCACGCCTTCCGCATGGCCACCGCGCGGACGCCGAACGCAGCGGAGACCGCGGCGCTGCTTAAACTGTTCGAATCCCAACGCGCGTCCGCGGCGGCGGAGCCGGCCAATGCACGCCTCGCAGGTTTCGAGGTTCCCGCGGGCATTTCACCCCAGGAGTTCGCGGCGTGGTATGCCGTGGCCGCCGCGATTTTGAATCTGGACGAGACGATCACCAAGGGCTGACACGCACTTTGCATGAACACCGTCACACATCTCGACCTTCTCAAGCGCCGGGAGTTTTTTCAGCAGTCGGGCTTCGCGCTCGGCGGCATTGCGTTGAGTTCGATGCTTGCCAGCAGGGCGAGCTCCGCGACCGTAAACCGGCGTTCAGACCGTCGTCCCATGTTCGCGCCGCGCGCGCGCCGCGTGATCTACCTGCACATGATCGGCGCGCCGTCCCAGCTCGACCTCTTCGAGAACAAGCCCGAACTCGCGAGGCGCGACGGCGAAGAATGCCCGGAGTCGCTCCTCAAGGGCCGGCGATTCGCCTTCATCGGCGGCAAGATGACGCTCGCGGGCAGCAAGTTTTTGTTCACGAAGCACGGTCGCAGCGGACAGGAGCTATCGGAACACCTGCCGTATCTGGCGACAGTTGCGGACGACATCGCCATCGTAAAGACGTTGCACACGGAGGAAATCAACCACGCCCCGGCACAAATGTTTTTGCACACGGGCTTCGGTCGCGGCGGGCGGCCAAGCTTCGGCTCCTGGGTGACCTACGGACTCGGCACTGAGAACCAGGACATGCCTGCTTACGTGGTCCTTCTGTCCGGACCGCTCGGCGGCGCGGGCACATCGCTGTGGGCGAACGGCTTCTTGCCGAGTGTTCATCAGGGAATTCAGTTCCGATCGCAGGGGGACGCCGTGTTGTTTCTCAGCAACCCCAAGGGCCAGTCGCAGGAGGACCGGCGGCGCATCTTCGACGCGGTGAAGTCGCTCAACGAACAGCAGCTTGCCGACGTGGGCGATCCCGAGATCGCCACGCGCATCAGCCAATACGAAATGGCGTTCAAGATGCAGTCGAGCGTGCCGGAACTGATGGACATCTCGCGGGAACCGAAGGCCACGCTCGATCTCTACGGCGCCAGGCCCGGTGCCGCGTCGTTCGCGAACAACTGCCTGCTCGCGCGCCGGCTCGTCGAGCGCGGCGTGCGCGTGGTGGAGCTTTACGACGCCGATTGGGACCACCACGCCGGACTTGCCACGCGCCTCCCGGCCAAGGCCAAGGACGTGGACCAGGGCATGGCCGCCCTCCTCACGGATCTCAAGGTGCGGGGATTGCTCGAGGACACGCTTGTGATTTGGGGGGCGGAGTTTGGCCGCACTCCGTTGCGCCAGGGCATCGATGGCAACGGCAAGTCCACCAACCCCGGCCGCGACCATCACAAGGACGCCTACGTGATGTGGCTCGCCGGCGGCGGCATCAAGGGTGGCGTCACGCATGGCCGCACCGATGATTTTGGCTTCAGCCCCGTGGAAAATCCCGTCCACGTCCACGACCTCAATGCGACGGTGCTGCACCTGCTCGGGCTCGACCACGAACGGCTGACCTTCAAATATCAGGGCCGCGAGTATCGGCTGACGGATGTTCACGGTCACGTGGTGAAGCCGCTGCTGGCGTGAGCGTCCGCGCCGTGGCTGATGACTCTTTCAAGGACTTCGTGCTCGACCAACTCGGCGGGCTTCCTGGCTTACGGGCGCGACGGATGTTTGGTGGAACCGGACTCTACGCGGGCGATGTGCTCGATGACCGCCGCGAACTGCCCGCGCAGGCGGACTGGGTGATCGATCTCGGTCCCGAGGGCGGTGATCGCAGCGGTCGAATCGTCGTCGAAGGCACGTCGGAACTTGTGGCTCAGAACAGGGCTCGCACACAGGACAGTTCTTGCGTAGCATGCTGGGAAGCTCCGGTTGGGCAGGTGGAACCGGTCGCGCTGCGACCCGTCGCCGGGTGAAGCGTGGCGACTGACAGGCCGGGGCGGGCCGTTCCACCTTAGGTGAGAGAGGGCGAGGACGGCTGAGATGCTGTGAGCGCAGGATACACCGAATTCATCGAGGGATTCCCGACGGACCGGCGCGCGCCGGGCGCGCGGCATGAGGAGGTTTGTTGCCGCCTTCACGCGGCAGTGGCGGTCGCGCTCGGCGGGATGACCATCTGCAAACTGCTTGCCGTTCGCGATGAAGTCACGCTGGACGACGGCTCGCGCATCCGGCCCGACCTCGCGGTGGTGACCGTTGCGACCGGCAAGGCCTTCATAGTGGCCGAAGTCATCCAAGCGGGCGACCACTCGAACGACACGGTCGTGAAGAAACAGTTGTTCGAGTCGGCGCGAGTGCCGAGGCTGTGGATGGTCGATCCGCGCTACGACAACGTGGAGGTGTATCACGGCACGCCGGATGGCTTGATCCTCCGGAGCATCCTCGCCGGCCGTGAGGAACTCACCGACCCGTTGCTCCCGCAACTGCGCTGCGTCGTCGACCGGCTCTTCGGAAACGTCGTGTGAAACTGCGCCACGCACGTCGCGTTCCCCGGGCAGACGCGATCGAATCGTCGCCGGAAGGCCAGGTGTTTCTCAATGGCCGGTTCGCCGCCGTCTCCCGCGCGAAGATCCCGGTTTTCGATCGTGGCTTCCTTTACGGCGACGGTTTGTTCGAATCTGTGCGCGTTCACCGTGGGCGGCCGTTCTTGTTTGAGCGGCACTTGAGACGCCTTCGCGAAGGCGCGCGATGGCTCCGACTCGATCTTCCGTTCACAGATGGGGAGTTGAGGCGTGTTGCCGCGGAACTCCTCCGAAGAAACCACGCGCCCGAGTCGGTGCTGCGATTGCAAGTCTCCCGCGGGACCGGATCGCGCGGTTACAGCATCGAGGGCGCCAATTCACCGACCACGGTCATGTCCGTCCACCCGGTGAAATCGACCCGCGGAATCCGGCTGCGGGAATGGCGGCTGATCACTTCGAGCCACCGAGTGCAGGCGGGGACCGCGACGTTGATCAAATCTTCAAACAAGCTCCTGCAAGTGCTCGCGCGGGTGGAGGCCGGGAAGCAGAATGCGGATGAGGCGTTGCTGCTGAATGCATCCGGCGCCATTGCGGAAGCGGCCAGCGCGAATGTCTTTTGGATCGAAGGGGGCGCGGTGATCACGCCGCCGGTCAGCGCTGGGGCATTGCGGGGGATCACGCGGGAATTTGTGTTGGAATTGTGCGGCGAGTTGGGGCTCGGGACCCGGGAGGAGACTGGGCCGGCGGACCGGCTGCTGGAAGCAGACGGGAGTTTTCTGACGTTGAGTTCACTCGGAATCGTCGAAGCCGCCGCGCTTGATGGGGCGAAGCTCCGGCGTTCGCCCATCGTGCGGCGGATTTGGACGGCGTATCGAGCGGCGCTCGACCGCGCGTCGCGTGGCGCTGCTGACCGGCCGGATTAGTTCGTCGGTGCAGGCTTCGGCGGGAGGAGGAGTTCGATCGCTTTGTCGAGTTGCGGGTCGCGATCGTTGAGCCAGTCGTCGGGCGTGAGCCAGAGCTGGACGTCGGGTTGCTCGCCGCGGTTTTCCATGCAGGTGCCGTCCATGCGGAAGACGCCCGAGAGCGGCATGCGCGCGCGTGTGCCGTCCACGAGGCGGAGTTCGGTGGTCCAGATGACGTAGCCCGGCGTCGGCATGCCGACGATGCGGCCGAGTCCGCGCTGGCGCATCGAGTAGGGGAACATCTCGCCGTTGGAATAGCTGTGCTCGTTCATGAGCACGATGACGGGGCGGTCCCACGCGCGGGGCGGTTGCGGCTCGGGATTGTCGTCGCGCGGTCGGAACCAGCCGTATTGCCTGCGCTCGAGCATGTCGATGAGATTGTCGGAGATGTTGCCGCCGCGGTTGAAGCGCACGTCGATGATCATGGCTTGCTTGCCGGAGATGTATTCGTAGGCCTCGCGCTCGAATTGCACCTGATTTTGAAAACCCATCGCGGAGATGTGGAGGTAGCCGATGCGGCCGTTGCCCTTTTGCTCGGTGACTTTGCGCAGCCGCTCGGTGCGGTTCTTGTAGGCGAGATCGTCGAACTCCGTTCCGCTCATCGGCCGGTAGCGGACCTTGCGCGCGCCGGTCCTGCTGCCGTTTGTGCTGACGAGGAATTCGAACTCACGGTCCTGCTTGTCGTTGATGGACTGGAAGAGTTTTTCGTCGAGCGAGACGTCGGTGCCATTGATCGCGAGGATGATCTCGCCCGGGTTGATGAGCGTCTCCTTGAACGAAGCGGGCGATCCGGGGGGGACGGCAGCGACCTTCACGCCCGCGCCCTTGTGCGAGTAGTCGAACGTAAACCCGAGGTGCGGCGTGACGGGGTCCGTCGTGGCGTTGTTCGTGGCGGGCTGGACCTCGGTGTGCGAAGCCTCGAGTTCGCCGACGAGCATCGACAGCAGGCTCGCGAACTCCTCGTGCGTCTCGACGGCCGCGAGCATCGGTTCGTAGCGCGTGCGCATCGCAGCCCAGTCGCGACCGTGGAAATTGGCATCGTAGAAATTGTGCTGATAGGACCGCCAAAACTCGGCGAAGGCGGCCTTGCGCTGTGCGGCGATGTCGTAATTGAACTCGGCGGTAAAAGTGACCTTGGTGCCGCTCAGGCCGGCACTCGCGTTGCCGTGGAACATCTCGCCGCCCTGGGTCCACCACGCGCGGCGGCCGTCGTTGGCCAGGCGGAAGCCCATCTTCCCGCCGCCGGTGGTCAGGCGCTTCGTCTCCTTGCCGTCATAACTGATCGACCAGATGTCGCTCTCGGAGATGAAGAAGACCGTCCCGTCGGGCGCGGGGTAAATGTCGGCTTGAGGTGCCTGGCCTGTGAGTTTGCGGATACGGCGGTGGATGTCATTGAAGTCGATCTCGACTTTTGAGCCTTCCTTGAGCCGCTCATACTTCACGTCCGTGTCCCCGCTGCGATACGTCTCGGGGACGAGCGCGAGCGCGTAGAGGCCGCTGCCCTCGCGGTCGCTTTGGAAATACAGCGTCCGGCCGTCGTGTCCCCATCGGGGCATGGAGTGGCCGGCGTTGAGGCGGGTGACGTTCACCGGTTCGCCGCCGTCGGAGGGGACGACGAAAACATTCCACGCGCGGCTCGGGCTTCGCTTCATGAAGGCGATCCACCGCATGTCCGTGGACCACGAGAATCCGCCCGCGAGGTCGCGCCAATGCGAGCCGGGAACGCTTGCGACGCGGCGCGCCTCGCCGTTGTTGAGCGTGACGGTGTAGAGTCCCGCCGCCGGTCCGCCGACCCAGAAGCCGAGTTGCTTGCCATCGGGCGAGAGGTGCAGGTGCGCCGCGGCCTCGTCGTGCGACCAGAGGCATTTCACGCCGCGGCTCTCGACGTCGAGTTCGTAGACGCGGCTGTTCCCGTCCCGATCGGAGGTGAAGTAAAGCTTCTTGCTGTCGTGCGACCACGAAAAGTCCGAGTCGTCCCCGGCCCAATCCGTGAGGCGCTTGGCGAATTCGGCATTGCGCGCGGCTGTTCCTTTCGGCTTGTCGGTCGGGATGGTCCAGATTTCGCCGCGCAGCCCGAAGGCGAACGTCTTGCCGTCGGGCGAAAGCTCGGCCTCGGTCACGCCGGTCGTGATTCGTTCGCGCCGGCGGGCGGTCTGTTTCTCGTCGGCCCCGACATGGAGCGAGATTTTCGCCGGGGCGCCCTTTCCGCCCCTGAGCAGCCACACATCCACGCCCTGCTCGAAGGCGATGTCGCCGGATTTCGCCGCAACCGATGGCGAGCGGACGCCGCCGCCGATGAAGGTCGTGAGTTGCGTGGCTTTGCCCTGCAGGTCGAAGACCCAGAGATTCGGGGTGCGCATCGGGTTGTCGGACATTTTCGGGATGGGCTCATCGAGCGGGCTCGCGCTCGGCGTGGGTTCGCCGACAGTGACAGTTACGATGCGCCTGCCATCGGGGAGGAAGCGGCTCCAGAGGTGCTGCCGGTCGTCCTGCGTGAGGGCGCGGCGGGAGTTGTCGGTGGTGTTCAGGAGCCAGACTTGTTGCGCCGCGGCGCCGGTGTAGCGCGGCCGCCACCACGGGAATCCGTAGCGGCCATACACGATGGTCTTCCCGTCGGGCGAGTAGTTTGGATACCAGAGCTGCGCGTAATCCTCGCACAAGCGGTCGGATTGCAGTGTGGTGACGTTCAGGGCGTAGATGCCGAAGTTCGGCGACTCCCGCTTGCCCGCGAAGAGGATTTGTTTGCCGTCCGGACTCCAACCGAAGGGAAGCTCCGAGCCGGAGTGCCACGTGAGCTGGCGCACGGGACCGCCCTCGGCCGGCACCACGAACGTGTCCCAGCCGCCGTTGCGACGCGTGGCGAATGCAACCCAGCGCCCGTCCGGCGAAAACTGCGGATAAGCATCCATCTCCACGTGCGACGTGATCGGCACGGCGCGCCCGCCGTCGCTGGATGCAGCCCAGATGTCGCCGCGATACACGAATGCAAGGCGCTTGCCATCGGGACTGAGCGCGGGCATGCGCGCGCCGATGATCGGCTCGGTGGCGGGCGGCGGGAGTTGCGCTTCGAGGCGCATGACCGCGCAAGACAGAAGGCAGGCTGAGGCCAGGGAGCGCGGCAAATGTTTCATTTGATTTGGTGGCGGAAGGTTGTAGGCGAGCACCTCCGAAAAGGGAAGGAGGCATTTCGCGGCCCGGACAACCGCCTGCACCCGAACCTCGCCTTGCCATTCTGCCGGGCCGATGCGACAACCTCGCCACCATGAGCGACAAAACCCTCCCCGGCAAAGTGGCGATGATCACCGGTGGCGGTCGCGGCCTCGGCAAGGCCATCGCCCTCGCTCTCGGCGGCGCGGGTGTCAAGGTCGCGCTCAGCTCGCGCACACAGGCCGAGCTCGACTCGACGGTCGCCGCATTGCGCGCCACGGGCGTGGATGCGGAGGCCTTCCCGGCTGACGTCACCGACGAGGCCGCGGTGGGCCGGTTGCAACGGGACGTTCTCGCGCGATTCGGCAAGGTCCACATCCTCGTCAATAACGCGGGCATCAACATCCGCAAGCCCGTGCAGGACTTCACGCTCGCGGAGTTCCGGGCCGTGATGGACACGACGCTCATCTCCACCTTCCTCATGTGCCGCGCGTTCGTGCCGCAGATGAAGCCGCTTGGCTACGGGCGCATCATCGGCCTCGCCTCGACGATGGGCCATGTGTCCATCGCGCACCGCACGCCCTACAGCACCGCCAAGGCCGGTATCATGGGCTTTACCCGCGCGCTCGCGCTCGAGCTTGCGCCCGACGGCATCACGGTGAACACCATCAGCCCGGGGCCGTTCGCCACGGAGATGAACATGACGATCCTCAACAATCCCGAGCTCGCGCAGACGTTTACATCGAAGATTCCGCTTGGGCGCTGGGGCAAGGTTGAGGAAGTCGGTGCGCTCGCGAAGTTCATCTGCTCCGAGGGCGCGGCTTTCATGACGGGCACGGACTTCCTCATCGACGGCGGCTGGTGCGCGCAATGACGACCGCAGGCTTCGAATCGCACGGGCTTTTCCGCCCCTCCGCTTGACTCACCCGGGTCCGCACCTAATGATGCGTTTGCCATCGGGCACACGTAACCGAACATGACTCAAATCACCGATATCCAAGCCCGAGAAGTCCTCGACTCGCGCGGGAACCCGACCGTTGAGGCCGACGTGCGCCTTGCGGGCGGCGCTTGCGGCCGCGCCGCCGTGCCCTCGGGCGCGAGCACCGGCGAACACGAGGCGCTCGAACTGCGCGACGGCGACAAGGCCCGCTATTGCGGAAAGGGCGTGCAGAAGGCCGTCGCCAACGTGCGCTCGAAAATCCTCCCCGCCCTCCGCGGCATGGACGCGCTCGACCAGACGGCCGTGGACGGCGCGATGCTCAAGCTCGACGGCACCGAGACGAAGTCCCGGCTCGGCGCGAACGCCATCCTCGCCGTCTCGCTCGCGAACGCAAAGGCCGCGGCCGCCGCAACCGGCCAGCCGCTCTTCCGATACGTCGGCGGCTCGAACGCGAAGCTCCTTCCCGTGCCGATGGCCAACGTCATCAACGGCGGCGCGCACTCGGACGCGCCGATTGACTTCCAGGAGTTCATGATCGTCCCGCGCGGCTTCGACACGTTCTCGCGCGGCCTGCAGGCCATCACGGAGATTTTCCACGCGCTCAAGGGCGTGCTCAAGAAGAAGGGTCTCAGCACGGCCGTCGGCGACGAGGGCGGCTTCGCGCCCAGGCTCGACAGCGCCGAGGCGGCCATCGAGGCCATCCTCGCCGCGACGAAGGACGCGGGTTACAAGGCCGGCCGGCAAATCTTCCTGGCGCTCGACGTGGCCAGCAGCGAGTTCTACGACAAGGCCAGCGACCGTTACGTGTTCAAAAAGAGCAGCGGCGAACGCCTCAAGCCGGAGCAGCTCGTCGAGTTCTACGTCAAGCTCTGCGCAAAGTATCCCATCGTCAGCATCGAGGACGGCTGCGCCGAAGGCGACTGGCGCGGCTGGAAGCTGCTCACGGACAAGCTCGGCGCGACCACGCAGCTTGTCGGCGACGACCTGTTCGTCACGAACGTGAAGTTCCTCCGGAAAGGCATCGAGAGCGGCACGGCCAACTCGATTCTCGTGAAGGTCAACCAGATCGGCTCCCTCACCGAGACGCTTAACGCCGTGGAACTCGCGCAGACGAACGGCTACACGGCGGTCATGAGCCACCGCTCGGGCGAGACGGAGGACGCGACGATTGCGGACCTCGCCGTGGCGACGAACTGCGGGCAGATCAAGACCGGCTCGCTCTCGCGCTCGGACCGCAACGCGAAATACAACCAGCTCCTGCGCATCGAGCAGCAGCTCGGACGGAGCGCAGTTTACGGGGGGAAATCCTAGCCGGCGTCACGGTCAACCCGGCGGCCAGCCCAGCATGCGCCCGCCGAGGATGTGGACGTGCAGGTGCGGCACGCTTTCGCCGCCGTCGCGGCCGTTGTTGATGACGAGGCGGAATCCCGTCGGGCCGAGTCCCGCCGCCCGCGCGACTTCCGCGGCCTTCAAGAGCAGGTGGCCAAGCAGTGCTTGATCCGTTGCGTCGGCCTCACCAACCCTCGCGATCGGCTTGCGAGGGACGACAAGTATGTGAACCGGGGCTTTGGGCGCGATGTCGCGAAAGGCGACGACATGCTCATCCTCGAAGACGATGTCGGCCGGGATTTCGCGCGCGGCGATTCGTTCGAAGAGCGTGCTGCTCATGGGCGGTTCGCCAATGTCGGAGGCGTCGGGCGTTTGGGGCGCCGGGAAACTCAACTCACGGCGGCGAGCTTCACGGCGTCGGTCGCGGGTGAAGTCGCCTTCACTTGCGCGACTGCGTTCTCGACGGTGAGCCCGTGTTTCTTGCGGAGGTAATCCACGGTGGTGGCGTGCTCGATGAACTGGTCGGGCCAGCCGATGCGCACCACGGGCGTGGTGAGGTGCTTCTCGGCGAAAAGTTCGAGCACCGCGCTGCCGTAGCCGCCGGTCAGCGCGTGGTCTTCAAACGTGACGACGATGTCCGCGGCGTTGCCGAAGAACTCGTGCGCGCCCGCGTCGAGTGGCTTGGTGAAGCGCGGGTTGATCACTGCGCAGTCGAAGCCCTCCGCGGCGAGTGTTTCCGCTGTCTGCTTCGCCATGGAGTGCAGGTTGCCGAGACCGAAGAGCGCGACCTTGCGTCCGCCGGTGTTTGCAAAGTGCCGCGTGACTTCGGCCTTGCCGATTTCGAGCAGGGCGGGCGATTCCTTGATGGGCACGCCCTCGGCCGCGCCGCGCGGGTAGCGGATGAACGTCGGGTGCTTCTGCAGCGAGCAGGTGAACATCATGTCTACCAACTCGTCTTCGTGCTTCGGCGCCATCGCGATGACATTCGGCAGGCAGCGCAGATACGCGATGTCGAAGAGGCCGTGATGCGTCGGGCCGTCGTTGGCCGAGAGGCCCGCGCGGTCCATGCAGAAGATCACCGGCAGGTCTTGCAGGCAGACGTCGTGATGAATGCAGTCGTAGGCGCGCTGGAGGAACGTGGAATAAATCGCGACGACGGGATGGAAGCCCATCGTGGCCATGCCGGCGGCGAAGATGACGGCGTGCTCCTCGGCGATGCCGACGTCGTAGTAGCGCTGCGGCAGGGCCTTTTCGAGCGCCTTGAGGCCGGTGCCGCTGGGCATCGCCGCGGTGATGCCGACGAGCGTGGTGTCCTTCTGGCAAAGCCGCACCATCGCGGCGCCAAAGACGTCCTGATACGCAGGCGCGGTGCCGGGTTTGGAGGGCGGGGTGTTGCCGGTGGTGATGTCGTAAGGCCCGAGGCCGTGGAATTTCTCCGGGTGCTTGATCGCGACATCGTAGCCCTTGCCCTTTTGAGTGAGGACGTGGAGCACGATGGGTTCGTCGCAGTGCTTCGCAAACTCGAGCGTCCTGATGAGCAGCGGCAGGTCGTGCCCGTCGATGGGGCCGAGGTAGCGCAGGCCCATTTCCTCGAAGATGAGGCTGCTTCCGGAACCACCGCGGCCATCGGCATCGGGGCTGGCGGGCTTGTGCTTGAGTGAAACCTCCGCGGCCACGGCCTTGATCGCTTCCTCGGCCTTGATGCCGAGCTTGGAAGTGATCTCGCCGGCGGGGAGGCGCCTCAGGAGGGCCTCGAATTCCTTGCGGAGCCGGTTGTAGCGCGGGTGCGTGATGATCTGGTTGAGGTAACCGGCGATGGCGCCGACGTTTTTCGCGATGCTCCACTCGTTGTCGTTGAGGATGCCAATGAACTTGCGCGTGGTGTGCGCGATGTTGTTCAGCGCCTCGTAGCTGATGCCGTTGGTGAGCGCGGCATCGCCGAAGACGCACACCACATTCTCACTGCTCTTGCGCTGGTCTCGCGCCGCGCACATGCCAAGCGCGGCCGAGAGCGCGGTGCCCGCGTGCCCGGCGCCGTAGCAGTCGTGCTCGCTTTCAGTCCGCAGCGAGAAGCCATTGAGGCCGTCCGTCTGGCGGATGGTGCCGAAGCGCGCCTTGCGGCCGGTAAAGAGTTTGTGGACGTAGGACTGGTGGCTGACATCCCACACGAACTTGTCGCGCGGCGTGTCGAAGACCATGTGCATGGCGATGGTCAGTTCGACGACGCCGAGGTTGGGGCCGAGATGGCCGCCGCCCTTGGCGAGCTTGGTGATGAGTTCCTCGCGCACCTCGCCGGCGAGTTGCTGAAGCTGGTCGAGCTTGAGTTTCTTGAGGTGGGCGGGCTGGTCCACCATGTCGAGGTATCGGCTCATAGGAATGACAAAGCCCGACACGCGCCGGGCGGCCGAATTTCTACCCGCATTTTCACCGCAAACAAAGGAAAAACCCATCGTCCCCGGCGACGCGAAGGGTTCGCTTGAACTCGACACCCCGGGTCTGCTTAGCTCCACGCATGAAACGCCACCGCCTCATCCTCAAGGTTCTGCTTTGTTCCGTCTCCGTCGCATGGGTTTGCTCGTGCGGCACCGTCTCCGATACCAGATCCGGCGCGACGCCGACGAAGTTCCGGGCCTACGTCGGCACTTACACCGCCAAGAAGAGCCAGGGGATTTACACGTTCACGTTCAACGCCGCCACCGGCGAAGTCGGCAAGCCGGAACTCGCGGGCGAGGCGACCAACCCTTCTTTCCTCGCGATTCACCCGAACGGGCGCAGCCTTTACGCCGTCGGCGAAGTCGCGGACGTGAACGGCAAGAAGGGTGGCGGCGTGAGCGCGTTTGCCATCCAAGCTGATGGCAAGCTCAAGCTGCTCAGTCAGGCGTCGTCCGTCGGCGCAGGGCCGTGCCACATTTCGGTGGATCGCAGCGGGCGGGTCGCGCTCGCCGCGAACTACGGCGGCGGCAGTGTCGTCGCGTTGCCGATCCGGCCCGACGGCTCTGTCGGCGAGCACACGGGCTTCGTGCAGCACGCGGGCAAGAGCGTGACGAAACGCCAGAGCCAGCCCAATGCGCACTCCGTGAACTTGTCTCCCGACAATCGCTTCGCCTTCGTCGCGGACCTCGGCCTCGACAAGATCCTCATCTACAAACTCGACCCGGCCAAGGGGACGTTGACCGCGAACGATCCCCCGTTCGTGACCGTCCCGCCCGGCAGCGGGCCCCGACACTTCACGTTTCACCCGAACGGCAAGTTCGCCTACGTCATCAATGAGATCACGCTCACGATGACGGCCTTCAGCTTTGACGCCGCGACCGGGGCGTTGCGGGAATTGCAAACCCTGTCCACGCTGCCCGCAGCGGACGGCCCCGGCCCCAAGGCCGGTTGGAGCACGGCGGAAGTTGTGGCGCATCCGGGCGGCAGGTTTCTTTACGGCTCCAACCGTGGCCACGACACCATCGCAGTCTTTGCCATCGCACCTGACGGGCGCCTCACCCTCGTGCAGAACGCGCCCGCAGAAGTGAAAACACCGCGCAACTTCAACCTCGACCCCACGGGAAGGTGGTTGTTCACGGAAGGGCAGGGCTCCGACAACATCGCGCTCTTCCGCGTGGACACCGCGACGGGAAAACTCACGGCCACCGGAACAAAACTCGAAGTCGGCGCACCGGTGTGCATGAAGTTTCTGCCGCTGAATTGAACTCAAGAGGTTCCGATTATGAGCCTGACCGCAGAATCCACCCTCCGCGTCGTCCTCTACGAAGGCGCCGATGCCCGACCGCTCGACAGCACCGACCGCCTCTCTGCGCTGACCGCGCTGCTGGAGAAAGGCTTCGCCGTCACTCGCGTCCCGCAGAGCGGGAGCGGACGCGTCGCGCCGCATGAGCGCGGCTCGTTGCTCGTGCTCGGCAAATTCGCCGGCGGCGGCAGGCTCGACGCCGAGGGCGTTTCCGGCGGCGACTCCGTGCGCTTCCACGACATCACCGGCCTCGACACCGGCCGCATAGCCGAGCTGGCCGAGACCACGCGCGCCGAGACGGGCGCCGCGCGCCACGGCGAGTGGAAGCCGTGGTTCCCGGTCATTGACTACGACCGCTGCACCAACTGCATGCAGTGCCTCTCCTTCTGCCTCTTCGGCGTCTATGGCGTGGACGAGCAGAACAAGATTC
>VHCN01000028.1 GCA_016871675.1 Verrucomicrobiota bacterium | reverse complement strand
AGGTCACGAACTTGCCGTTCTTGCGCTCGGCTTCCGGGCCGACGCGCTTCGGCACGCCGGGAATGGCCATCGAGCCGCCGTGCGGCGCGGTGATGAGGATCGGCAGATCGCCCCGTTGGACGTGAATGAATTCATTCGTCTGCGCGGCACTGCACTGGAATGCGGCAAGCGTGAGCGCGAGCGTAAATAGAGTCCGCGGTGATCTCATCGCTTCAATCGGACGGAGTGTGCTTACTTTGCGGCAAGCCGGCGCGTTATGAACTGGCGCACTTGCGGCACCTGGCACTTGGCGAGCAGCAGCGCGGCCTTGGCCGGGTCGGCGGCGACGGCGGGCTCGATGCCATACCACGTCAGCAGCGGGAGGTCCTTGTCGGTGGCGTCCCCGGCGTGCGAGAGCAAGGCTTCGGCGATGGGCCAGCGGTCGGCGAGCTTGAGGCGTTGCAGCGCGGAGGCGAGGCCGAGTCGGACGAATGGAGATGGATCGTCCTTGGCCATCGCCGTAAATTTCAAGAGCAGCGACGGAGGAAGTGTCAGGGATCCCGCGCCCACAGCTAGTGCTTCTGAGTCACCCCTCACCCCAACCCTCTCCCCTCGTCCGACGAGGGGAGAGGGTGCCCGAAGGGCGGGTGAGGGGTGTGCGGATGAAAAGTGTGACGCTTCGTCCTCGGTCAGCAATCGCACGGCCCACCAGCGTTCGTGCTCGTCCTTGCTCGCGAGGAGTTTGCCGGCTTCGTCCTTCGCGATGGCCCCCGTGACCCAGCACGCCCAGAGTGCGCGGAGCCTGTCGTGGCGCGAAGCCGCGTTGTTGAGCGACTTGAGCAGCGCGGCGGACGTGGCCTTCGCCAGTTTGCCGGCAGCGGCGCGTTCTTGCAGAAGTCGCTGCGCGTGACGGCGCTGCCACTCGTTCGCGTGGGTGAGCAACTTGATGAGGTCGGCGTCGGACTGCTTCGCGAGGTCGAGGTTCCTGACCGGCTTGGGCGTGCCGTAGGTGATTTTGTAGATGCGGCCGCTGCTGCGATGCGAGCCGTCGTGGTCGTGACATTCGCCGAGGTCGCTCCAATCGGTCACGAACACGCCGCCGTCGGGCCCGTAGTATTGCGCGGTCGAGCGGAACCACGGGTCGTTTGCCATCAGGAAGTTTCCGCCGTGCTTCGCGGCATAGCCCGAGCCCTTTCGCTCGATGGTGTCGAACAGCGTGCGGTTGCCGTGGATGTTCCCGATGAACGGGCGGCCACGCCACTCGCGCGGGAAGTTGTCGCCGAGATAAATCATCAGCCCGCAATGCGAATGACCGCCGCCGAGCGAGGCGTGCTCGGCGCCGGTGCGGCTGTCCTGCCACTTCGCGCCCGACCAGTGCAGGTGATCGGAGCAGCTCTCCATCAGTTCGTAGAGGTGCGGGTTGAAGTGCTCGCCGAACATGCGCTTGTAGTAAGCGCCGGGGATCACGTGCCAGAAGTGGCCGATGACGTTGTTCGAGAAGAACGCCTGCCCGTTTTCGTCCCAGTCGAGGCCCCACGGGTTCGTTGTGCCGCGGCAGACGACCTCGAACTTCCTCGTCACCGGGTGATAGCGCCAGATGGAGCAGTTGAGCAGCACGCGCTCGCTGTCGGGCGCGCCGGGCTTGCCGACGAAGGAATTTGTCGTGATGCCGTGGCGACCGTAGAGCCAGCCGTCGGGACCCCACGCGAGGCCGTTGACGAAGTTGTGCCGCGCATTCGGCGTCCAGCCGTCCAGGTGCACGACCGGCGGGCCGTCGGGGATGTCGTCGCCGTTCGCGTCGGGGAAGAACAGCAACTCGGGCAGCGACAAGACCCACACACCGCCGAAGCCGGGCAGCACGCTTGTGATGAGGCGGCCTTTGTCGAAGAAAACCTTGCGCTCGTCGAAGCGCCCGTCCCCGTCGCGGTCATTGAGAATCAGGATGCGGTCGGGCGTTGAGTTGCTGACGCCATTGGTCTTGTTCCATTGCGGGTATGCGTAGTTCTCGGCCACCCACAGCCGCCCGCGATCGTCGAACTCAATGGCGATGGGCTGCATCACGTCCGGCTCCGCGGCGAAGAGCTGGGCGCGAAATCCCGGCGGCAGGGTGATCTTCGCGAGCGACTCCTGCGGCGACGGCGGCGCATCGCCGGGCTTCTGCGAGTTGTTCACGCCGGGTGGAAGCGAAGGGGACTGCGCGGAGGCTGCGAGTGCGAGAAGGACCGAGGCGGCAAGGGTGCGGGCGAGAGACATGGCCGCTTGTAAGCGAGCCGGGGCCGCGATGCAATTCGGGAAAGAGCCCCTGGGTTGGTCCTTGGTGCGCCGGGGCTTGGCGGCGCGAGTTGGAGGCGCGGGCAGTTTCCACTTCCCCGATTCCGGGGTGGCACTTAGTCTCGCGGCATGGAAGCGCGGGAGGCGACAACACAGTTGCTGCGAAACGTGCAGACCATCATGGAAGCTCCGCTGCCGCGCGGGTATCTCAACTACACGGGGCGGATGCTGCTGCGGTTCCTGCTCACGGCGCAGGGGCTCGGGGCGTTTGCGCTCATCACGCTGGGCGTGGCGGTGACGAAGTTCAACGTCGCCTCACACGTGATGCGCCCGATGATCCGGTCGGAGATAAGCCGTGCGGGCGTGCGCCTCCTTCCGGTGGTGCTGTTCATCGGCGCGGCCTTGGGGTTTGTGATCATCGGGCAGACCGTCGCGTTCCTTCAGCAAATCGGCGCACAGGAGTATCTCGGCAAGGTGATGGTCACGGTGGTGGTCCGCGAACTCGGACCGCTCGCGGCCGCGCTGCTGGTGCTGGCGCGTGTGGGCACGGCGACCGTGATCGAGCTTGGCAACCGGCGCGCGCATGGCGAGGTCGAGGCGCTCGAGGCGCTCGGCATCGATCCGGTGCATTACCTCGTGGTCCCGCGGATGATCGGGATGGCGGCGGGGATTTTCTCGCTCACCATGTATCTCATCATCGCGGCGGTGATCAGCGGCTACGTGTTTGCGTTCATCCAGGACGTGCCGATCCTGCCCGCGGATTACTTCCGGCAGCTCGCGGGCGCGCTGATGTGGGAGGACTTCGCGCTCCTCGCGCTCAAGACGGTCGGCTTCGGCGTGGTGATCTCCATCGTGAGCTGCTACCAGGGCCTTGCGCAACCGCTCCGGCTGGAGGAAGTCTCCTTCGCGACGACGCGCGCGGTGTTGCACAGCGTCGTGGCGTGCGTGCTGCTCGACGCGATGTTCATCCTCGTCTACCTCGTGATGTGAAATGGCCGCGACCACCCAGATCCTCAGAGAGGTGCTCGTCGAGCTCAAAGGAGTGACGGTGCGGCCGCCGCCCGTCGAGGGCGGGCGCGCCGTCGAGGGCGTGGACTGGCAACTCGCGCGCGGCGAGTGGTGGGTCGTGGGCGGTGGAACGTGGTCGGGCAAGAGCGACCTGCTTGCAACCATGGCGGGTTTGGTGCCGCCCGAGGCGGGCGCCTATTTTCTATTTGGCCGGAACGTCGAGGTTCTCGATGAGGACGAGTTGGTCCGGCAACGACTGCGCGTGGGGCTGGTGTTCGAGAATGGCGGCCGGTTGTTTCATCACCTGACGGTCTCCGAGAATGTCGCACTCGCGCTCGGATACCACCGAAACCTCGACGCGGCCGCCGCCGCGACGGCTTCCGCCGAGGTGCTCGAACTCCTCGGGCTGACTCATATGGCGGACGCACTGCCGTCACGCATCGGGCGACCATCGCGGCAACGGGCGGCGCTGGCCCGCGCGCTGGCTTTGAAGCCCGAAGTGCTGCTCCTCGACAATCCACTCGGCGGACTGGACTGGCGGCAGACGGCATGGTGGATCGAGTTGCTCGCAGTCCTCGCGGCGGGGCATCCTTTCCTCGACGGCCAACCGCTGACGATCGCCGTGGCGGTGGATGATTTCTGCCCGTGGCGGTCGGAGGGCGGGCAGTTCGCAATGATCAAGGAAGGCCGCTGGCAGGCGCTGGGAGGACGCGACACGCTCGACGCCACCCGCGAGCCGGCCTTGCGCGAATTGATGGCAGCGGGGTAGATGGAGGCACGACATGCAGGACTTGACCCCCCAACTTCGGACGCGGCTCGGCCGCGTGGAGCGCGCGGTGGGCTTCTTCGTCGGCCTCGCGACGCTGCTTCTGCTCGCGGGGTTTTCCTACTACGTGTATCACACGGCCGCGCGCAAAGGGTGGTTCGACACGAAGGTCAGCTACTACACTTACCTGCGGAGCGGCGCGGGGCTCAAGGTCGGGGACACGGTGAAGATGATGGGCTTTGAGGTCGGGGAGATCACCCGCATCGCGCCCGAGAAACCGGAGGCGGGCTGGAATGTCTACGTCGAATTCACGGTGCGCGGCGAGAACATCGGCTACGTCTGGACCGAAGGAACCGTCGCGGTCGTGGGCTCGTCGGGAGTATTCGGAAGCCGCTACATCGAGTTGACCAAGGGGACGAACGGGTTCTCGATGTTCGTGTTTCATAACGCGACCGAAGTGCCGCTGAACGTGCTTCGCAGCAAACCCGGCCAGTATGTCTACGCCACGAACTACTTCGCCGGCGAGCGGGCACTTGCCGAGGCTGCGAACAACGTGGAAACCAATTCGCTCGCCGCGCTCGAGGCGGCGGGCGTAGGCAAGGCCAGCGTGTTCGACCGCTACGCCCGGGCGGAGTCCCGCCCGAAATATGCGTGGTTCGACGCGCGATTCTTCAACGCGGGATACTACAACTACTACGTCCCCGTCACTGGCCGCGGGAAGACGGAGTCCAAGGTTTTCATTTTCGCGCGCGAGCCGGTCGTGCTCGCCGAGGCGATTGAGGACGTGACGAAGCGCGTGAAGGACGCCCTGCCGGTCATGCTCGCGTTGACGAACCAGATCGCCGGCATCCTCGACACGTCACACACGATGCTCTCCAACGTGAACACCTTCATCACCACGGCGCGGCCGCTCGTGAACCAGGCCTCCAACCTCCTCGCCGACGCCCAGCCCGCCGTGCGGAACGTCGGCCGCATCACGGGCAATCTCACCAACGCGCAGGGCTCTCTCGGCGAGTGGCTCATCACCCAGGACCTCAACCGCCAGATCGAAACCACACTCGCCACGGCGCGCGCGACCCTCGCGTCCGTCACCAACAGCCTCGGCACGCTGACGGTCACGACGACCAACACCATGACGACCATCGCCGGTTCCGCCACGAACACGATGGCGAAGGTGGACGCAACGCTCGGCGATGCGCGCGGCCTCATGAAGACTGCCGACACCAACCTTGCCGCCATCGTGCTCGAACTCAGCAAGTCCCTCGACAGCCTGGCCGGCATTACGGCGAACCTTCACCGGCAGGTGGATGCGAACACGAACATCGTGAAGTCGATTTCAGACACGATCATGCACACGGACGAACTGCTCCAGGGGCTCAAGCGCCACTGGCTGTTGCGCTCCGCGTTCAGGACGAACACGCCGCCGAAGGCGTCGTCGCCCCCGCCGAAACCCGGACTGCAACCGGGCCTGCCGCCGCGGAAGGATTAGCCTCCGTCGCGCCAAGGCGGCGGCCCGCCGAGTGAACGGACTTCGTCTTGCGTGAGTTCACGCATTTGTCCTTTCGCGAGGTCGCCCAGCATGACCGGGCCGATCGAGACGCGCACGAGGCGCAGCACACCCACGTCCAGCGCGGCCAGCATCCGGCGGATGTGCCGGTTGCGGCCTTCGTCGAGGACGATTTCGATCCAGGAGTTTCGTTGTCCGTGCCGCAGCAGCGAGGCCTGCGATGCGGCGAGTTGCCCGCCTTCGGCCAGCACGCCGGATGTGATTCGCGCCAGAAGCTTTTCACCGGCGATGCAGTCCACTTGGACGTGGTAGGTCTTCGGCACGCGCGATCGAGGGTCCGTGATGCGCGCCGCCCAATGCGTGTCGTTCGTCAGCAGGAGCAGGCCTTCGCTCGCCATGTCCAGCCGGCCGACGGCGGCAATGTGGCGGGGCAGGGGACCTTCCGCACGCCTGAGGCAGTCGAAGATCGTCCCGCGGCCTTTCTCATCACGCGCGCTGGTCACGAGGCCACGCGGCTTGTTGAGCATGAAGTAAGCGCGAGCCGGTGGTCGCGCGGGCTGGCCGTCCACCGTGATTCGGTCACGCTGCGCGTCCACTTCGCGCGCGGGGTCGAGGCACGTCGCGCCGTTCACGGTCACGCGTCCGGCGGTGATGAAAGCGACGGCTTCAGTCCGCGAGCACATGCCGAGTTTGGAGAGCGCGCGGCACAGTCCGGCGCCGCTCCGGGGGCGGGGGCGCACGCGTGATCGCGGCCGCGGTTTCATTCGGCGAAGTGTTTCGAATCTCGATGGCGCCGGGAAGTCCGGACTCAACGCCAAAGATTTCTCTCTCTCTTCGCCTGGACTCCAGCTAGATTACACCCGGCGAGGACGCTTCCCGCCGAGTCAGACCCATGACACCGAAACTGTTCCCCGAGCTCGGGCTTTCGCCAGAGCTGCTCAAGGCCATTGACAAGCTTGGCTTTGAGCAAGCCTCGCCCATTCAGGCGGAGGCCATCCCCATGCTCATGCAGGGCAAGGATGTCGTCGGCCAGTCGATGACCGGCTCCGGCAAGACCGCCGCATTCGCGATCCCGGCAATCGAGAAAACCGAGCCCCAGGTGCGGGCTGTTCAAGTGCTGATCCTTTGCCCGACGCGCGAGCTGGCGGTGCAGGTCGCCGGCGAAGTCCACAAGCTCGCGCTCTACAAGCGGGGCATTCACGCGCTGCCGATCTACGGCGGTCAGTCCTACGAGCGGCAGTATCAAGGCTTGCAGGCGGGCGCGCAGATCGTCATCGGCACGCCCGGCCGCGTGATGGACCACATGAACCGCGGGACGCTGCGACTCGACAAGGTCAAGCTCGCCGTGCTCGACGAGGCGGACGTGATGCTCGACATGGGCTTCCGCGACGACATTGAGTTCATCCTCAAGGCCGTGCCCACGGAGCGCCAGACCGTGTTCTTCTCGGCGACGATGCCGCCGCTGATTCGTGACATGATCAAGCGGTTCTCCCGCGACCCGCAGACGATTCAGATCGCGCAAAGGGCGATGACGGTTCCGACGGTCGAGCAGGTTTACTACGACGTGGACCGCCGCTTCAAGATGGAGCTGTTGATGCGGCTCATTGACCTTCACGACTACAAGCTCGGCATCATCTTCTGCAACACCAAGCGCATGGTGGACGACCTCGTCGATTACCTCGAGGCGCAGGGCTATTCCGCGGACCGGCTCCACGGCGACATGAACCAAGGCATGCGCGACCGCGTGATGAACAAGTTCCGGCGCGGCGGCGTGGAGTTTCTCGTCGCAACCGACGTCGCCGCGCGTGGCATCGACGTGGACGACGTGCAGGTGGTCTTCAACTTCGACCTGCCTTACGACCCGGAGGATTATGTGCACCGCATCGGTCGCACGGGCCGCGCCGGCCGCACCGGTCGCGCGATCTCCTTCGCGGGCGGGCGCGACGTTTTCATGATCCGCAACATCGAGCGGTTCACGCGCATGCGCATCCAGCGGGCGCGCGTGCCCTCCGAGGGCGAAGTCGTCGAGGCCCGGAACAGCGCGTTTGTGGACCGGCTCCGCGGACTGTTGCAAAGCGGCGAGTTTCAGAAACAGGACCGGCTCGTCGATCAGTTGCTCGAGGAGGGATTCAGTTCCACGGACATTTCATCGGCCTTGTTGCACCTGCTCCAGGGCGGAGAAGCGCAAGCCACGGCGCGATCGCGCGAGGGGGCGTCCACCGCGAAGTTGCGCGTCGCCGCCGGCCCGGCCGCGGCCCGGCCGACGGCGGTTGTCACGCGGAACTTTGCCCCACCCGGCGCACCGCAGCCTGCGCCTCAAACTCCGGTTGCCGCGCCCGCGCCGGCGGAACAAACCGCGCTCGCTGCAGCTTCGGGCGAAGCCGCGCCTGCCGCGCCCACGGGCGCCGCGGAGAGTGCGGCGCCGGCGGAACCTGCGCCGCCCCCTGCGGCTCACGAGCCGCCACCGCATCGGCCGCAACAATCCCGTGGCCGTCTGCAACAGCGCGAGGGGCCTTCGCGGCCGCAGCGCTCCTATGACCGGCCGGGTCCTTACCAGCAGGCGGGCGGCTTCCAAGGCCGGCGGGACGAATGGCGGCAGGATTCGCGGCCGCAGCGCCCCTATGGCGAACAGGGCGAGTTCGGCGGACCGGCGCGCCGACCTTGGGAGCGATATCGCGACCCGCGCGCTCCGTCCCGGGCTCGCGGCGAATTCGAAGGCGCGCCAGGCGGACCACCACGGCCACCCGGGGCTTCCGGTCCCAAGGTTCGGCTCAACCTGAGTGTCGGCGCGGCGGCCGGCGTGCGGCCGGGCGACGTCGTTGGAGCCATTCTCGGCGAGACGGGTCTTCACTCGCACGTGGTGGGCGCTGTCGAGATTCATCCGGACCACACGTTCGTGGATGTCGAGATGGATCACGCTCGCGCGATACTTTCCCGCCTCAATCGCACGCGGATTCGAGGTCGCGCCGTTCGCGCCAAGGCGCTCTGAAGAGCCGCAGGGTTGCAATCCAGTCAGCGATCAGGAGACGGCTGTGTCTTCGGACTGTGGCGGGAAGCGAGGCGGCATGCAGCTTCGCGTGCGGATGTGCCCAAGGATAGCGCTGTCGCCGCTGCGCTATGGCACCCCGCCCCGGGTGTCGAACTGCGTGTTTGGTCGGCGGGCTGACACGGCGTCGGATCACCTTGTGCGGACTGTTCCGGCATGCGTGCGGCGCCGCGATTGCCCCGGCTTGCGCTCATGGACGACCCCTCCGCACCTCATCCATGCCACGCTTCGTGTGGCCGCGCGCGGCCGCGTGTTGCTCCATGCCGGGAATGCGCGCCTTGCGCTACCTGCTTTGGGCGGGGTGATCGCGTGCGGGGCTACTTCAACCGGTAAACGATCCGCGCCTTGTCGAGATCGTAGGGGGACATCTCCAACTGCACCCGGTCGCCGATGGTCAGCCGGATGAATCGCTTGCGCATTTTGCCCGAAATGTGCGCGAGAACCTGGTGCTTGTTCTCCAGTTCGACACGGAACATCGTGCCCGCAAGGACGGCGATTACTTTGCCTTCGGTCGTGATGTGGTTTTCCATCGAGCCGGAACTGGATCGCGTTCTTTGCCGTGATACTGGCTAATCCTGTGGGGTAAGAGGCGTGAAAAAGGGTGTGGGGCGCCTCTCGACGCCCCACACCCGTGAAAGCTGCGAGGACTAGTAACGGGGCCCGCGCTCGCGCCGGGGACCACCGCGGCCTCCGCCGCCATAGCCGCCGCCGCCGTATCCGCCGCCACCACCACCGCCGCCGTATCCGCCGCCGCCGCCACCGCCGCCGAAGCCGCCGCCACGGTCTTCCTTCGGGCGGGCTTCATTCACGGTGAGATTGCGGCCGCCGACGTTGGCGCCGTTGAGGGCCTGCGTCGCGGCCTGCGCGGCCTCGGGCGTGCCCATGGTGACGAAGGCAAAGCCGCGGGGCCTGCCGGTGACGCGGTCCATCATGAGGTTCACCTCATTGACGGGGCCGTGCTGGGAGAACAAATCCTGAAGGTCGTTCTCGGTGGTTTGATAGGAAAGATTTCCTACAAACAGTTTCGTGTTCATTGATGACTTGCTGACTTAACCGACTGCTCTTTCTGGACTGTTCCCGACCATCGGGTTTCAAATCATCACTGAACTACGTTCAACTGAAGATCCACCATGCCCTGACGAGACAACCAAGCTAACTCGCGGGCAAAGGATGCCATGTCGCGGATAAATTGCAATACCCTCGTTGGCGTCGCCTTCCCGTCAACGGCGCGCGATTTGCGCCGGAGGTTTTGTTACCGGCGCCGGCAGGATGAGTCGGTGAAGGGAACTCCTCGTCGCGCGGAATATCAGGCGCGGGCGACTCGTCAGCCATTCGTCGCCGCGGGCGAAATGGCCGCAGCTTCCTCGAAGTCGGCGCGCTCACGCTCGGCGGGCTCGGGATGAGCGACTGCTTCCGCCTGCGGCCCGCCGCACATGGAGACCTACGACATGAAGCCGGACGCGCCGGCGGAATATCGCGGCATCTTCTCCACCAAGACCAACGTCCCCGGCATGGAGGTTTGCGAGCTGCTTCCGCTCCACGCCAAGTGCGCGGACAAATACACGCTCATCCGCTCCGTGTCGCACGAGTTCGCCGACCACGGCGGCGGGCACAAGCGCTTCCTCACCGGCTACAAGCCCAAGGAACCCGCGGGCTTCGTGAACGACAACCCGATGGCCGGCTCCGTCGTCTCGAAGTTGCGCGAGCACGTGAAACGCGGCCTGCCCAACTACATCGCCGAGGTGGACGGCGGCCGGCAGGGCGTGGACACGTTCAGCTTCGGTTCCGCCTATCTCGGCAGCACCACGACACCGTTCTTCGTGGCAGGCGACCCGGGCGTCGAGGGCTTCAAGGTCGAGAATCTCGGCATCGCGCCGGGAATGGCCGACCCGCTTGATGACCGCGCGAGATTGCTCGGCGGCGGAATGCGCACGGGCCAAGTGGTCGGCGCGACGAACTCGCGCGGCGAGTATCCGACCGAGCGCCCGCTCAAGCCGGAAGATTGGTGGGCCACGGTCTATCGCCATCTCGGCATTGACTGGACCGGGAGCTTCCTCGACCACTCCGGCCGGCCGATGCCGATTCTGCCGGGCGGCGAACCGATTGCGGAGATCCTCCCCGGGATGCCGGCCTGAGCAACGCCGGATGCGCTCGCGTTACAGCTCAGGCGGCCCGGTCATCTTCTCGCCGTCCATCGCGTAGATGCCGACCAGGTAGCCGTTCTCACGCATCTCGCCGACTTGCAGCTTTCCCATGAGGACAACCGGCACGTCCATGATGGGCTTCACGCCCTTGCCCGACATTTTCACGCTGACCCACTCGTTGATCTTGGGCGTGGCGCCGTAGCAGCAGGCGGACTGGTCGCGCATGATGAGCAGTTCCGTGATGAGCCCGCCCTCGACTTTGAGCGGGAGCATGAAGCCTTTGAGCGCGACCTTCTTCCCGTTGAGCGCGCGCACGGAGTCGGGAATCTGGTCCTTGGCCGCGGGCGCTTCGCCGACATTGGCCGCGGCGCGGGTGGCGGGCGATTCATCCGGGATGTCGTAGTTGTAGGACGCGAGCTTGTCGAAGCCGACGATGCGGAATTCGCCCATCATTTCCACGGGCTCCGCCCCGGACGCGGCGGCGGTCGCCGCGGCGACCAGATCGAGCTTGGCGGGAGCGGTGTTGCTGCCCGACACCGTTGCGGCGGGCGCCGCCTCAAGCTTCTGGATGGGTTCACCCCGCGTGACGGGGGCAGGAATGGTCTCGCTCTTCTGCACGCCGAGTCCGCAACCGGACATCAGCGCCGCGACGGCGATTGCGCCTGCGGCGGACACCGGCCCGTGAGTCGGGTTGAACAATGCCTTCATGGGTGCCTTTTCATTGCGCCCCGACTCGGCGTCGGGGGTAATTGCCCTCGGGAAAACGGAACGGGACAGCGTCGTAAGTCTTACCGCGGATCGTCAGGCGTTTCAACTCCGCGTCGAACTTCTTCGCGGCCTTCAGCCACGGCGCCGCCGCCTCGAACTGCGCGGTGTTGCCCACAGTCTCACCCGTCGCATCGTTCGCCACGGCCTTGAAGTGGAGTGACTCCGCCTTGCCGGCGAACCTGGCCGCCACCTCAAACGCCTCCGCCTCCAGCCGGACGAAGCCCGCCATGTGCGGCGCGAGCACGTAGCAGCGCAGCTTGTCCGCCGCCGCATCGTGCACGAATTCCAGAAACGCCTCCTCGTCGCCAAGCTCGAGCACGGTCCCGCCATGCGGAGGTTCGTGATAATGACCGTTCGGGCCGGTCGGCGCGGCGGTGCGGTTGCACGCTGCGAATGAGAGGGTCGCCGCTGCGGCGCAGGTGAGAACAAGGATTTGGCGTCGGGTCATGGTGCGGGGTTCGACGGAGGATGGGTGTTGGATGCTCAATCTTGGCGCGGGAAAGTGCCATCCCCCGACTCCGAGTCGGGGTCACGACACGGGCACGAGGTTGTCCGCCACATTCGTTCGATAAGCCTTCGCCGCGGGGACGATTCCGGCGAGCGCGCTCAACCCGATCATCGCCAGCGGTGCGACCACTTGCACCGGATGCCAGGCGAGCGGTTCAAGCACGACGCCGGTCTGTGCGCGAATCACCGATGCGACGCCAAGCGCGATGACGGCATACACGGCGAAGCCCGCGGCCATGCCGAGCACCGCGATGCCCGCGGCTTCGAGGACCACCGTGCAGAAAATCGTGCGGGCGCGGGCGCCGAGCGCGCGCAGGATGGCAATGTCGCGCCGGCGTTCGTTCATCGAGTTGTAGATGCTCGCGAGCACCGAACCCGTGGCTACGAGCGCGACGAGCATGGCGACCAGCTCCAACACGCGGTCGAACCACGCGATCCGGTCGAACAGCTGCGCCATCACCGCGGCGACGGGCCACGCGAAGGTGAGGCGGTTGCCCTGCTTATTGTAAAGCAGGTCGAGCTGGCGTCCCGCGGGGGCGGCCCGGAGTTTCACCAGCACCGCGCTCACGTCGCTGGCGGTGCGGGCGTCGTGCCCCTTCATGTTCTGGATGCCCTCGAGCGGAATCCAGATCACGCGGTCCGCGGGCGTGTTCGATGGCTCGAGGATGCCGGTGACCACGTATGTTTCGGCGTGCTGCTGCTTCTCGTCGAAGATGAGCCCGTGGTAGGGGTGGAACGTGTCGCCCACCTTCATCCCAAGCCGCTGCGCGACGAAACTTCCCACGACCGCCTCGGCGTGCCCGGCGAGGAAGGGTCCGCCGGCCGCGACGCGATACTTTCGACCGGGCGCGTATTCGACGTCGGTGAACAGGTTCGTGAGCGTGCCGACGAGCCGGAAGCCGTGGTAGTTGTCGCCGACGGTGATGGGCAACGCGAGGGCGACGGCGCCGTTGGACTTGATCTGCGTGTAATCGCTCCACGCCATCGTGCCGGGCGATTGGTCGAGGTGGAAGATGGAGTTGAGGACGAGCTGAAGCTGCGCGCTGCGAGGGCCGAGCACGCCGTCGAAGCCCGACTGCATCTGAGTGAACGCCGCCTGCGAGCGGACCTTCACCGTCCACACCGCCATGAGCAGCCCGCCGGCGAGCGCGATCGACGCCGCGGTGATGCAGGTCGAAAGCGCGTGCTGGCGCAGCGAGCGGAGGACGATGTGAACGAGTGTCATTGGGTTGCGACCGCGGCCCGGTTCAGCTTCGCGAGTTCCTGCACTTTGTCGAAGGCCGAAAGCACCTCGTGGTCGTGGCTCACGAGCAGGAGCGCGGCGCCGCTCTCGTGGCACATGTCGCGGATGAGCCGCAGCGCCTCGCGCGCGTTGGCGTGGTCGAGATTGCCGGTGGGTTCGTCGGCGAGGACGAGCTTGGGGCGGTTGGCCAGCGCGCGCGCGACCGCGACCCGCTGTTGCTGCCCGGTGGAGAGCTGCCGCGGCAGGTGCCGGAGTTTTTCCGCGAGTCCCGCGCGGCGCAGCAGCATTTCGGCGAACGGCCGTTCGGCGCCGGGGCCGAAGGACATTCCGAGCAGCACGTTTTCGATCGCCGAGTAGCCCTGCAGCAGGTTGAAGGTCTGGAAAATGTAGCCGATGGACGTCGCGCGGAGGCGGTCGCGCTCGCGCTCGGCCAACGGGCCGAGGTCGGTGCCGTTGAGCCGGATGCTTCCCGCGTCGGGCGTCAGGATGCCGGCGATCAGGTTGAGGAAAGTGGTCTTTCCCGAACCGCTCTCGCCGCTGAGCGCCAGTTGCTCGCGTTCGCCGAGCGTGAAGTCCCCGATGTCGACCACGCAGTGCGTCCCGCCGTCCGGCGTCGCGAACGATTTCTTCAGCCCGTTGATCTCCAGCAATGGCACGCGCCGATGGAAGCAGAGCCTCGAGGACGTGTCACGCGGAGACTGGTGGCGATGCGTGGCGCGACGCGAAGTGGAGGTTGGCCGGGCCGTGTGGCGGGACTCGTTCGTGCCGCCGGACGATGAATCTCGAACCGCCACGCGCCGCGCGGATCATTCCTCGCCGTTCGATTCGGCGCGCCGGTCCCATTTGCGGACCGGGCGCTCGGGCGGCGTCGTGTCCACTTTCGCGTAGTAGGTGTCCTCGCCGAGCAGGTCGTCGAAAGCCATCTGCAGCTCGCGCGAGGGCATGACACTGAAGCGGTCATTGGCCTCGATGAAAACGATCTCGCCGCCCGCGCGCTTGAGACAGAGAAAGAGCGGGCACACGCCCCGGTGAGCCTCGGCGATGGCGCGGATTGTCTCCATCAAGGCGGTGGTGAGGTGGGCCGTGTGGAGGCGCAGATGGACCTGCTTGGTGAATCGTCTCGGCGCGTCTGCCAGGGGCAACACCTCGGTGGGATACAGTGTGAGTTCCTTGTCGCCCTTGTTGACCTCCCCGAGGACAAGCACCGGCTTGTTTGGCACGAAGAGCTGCTGGAACTTCTCGTAGCCTTCGTTGATGAGAAAGACGGGCGTGGAGCCGTCGAGGTCCTCGATGGCGGCCTTGAGATACGGCTTGTTGCTCTTGCGAGAGATGGCTCGTTGCACGCCGGTGACGAGCCCGCCGATGCGCGTCATCGCGCGGTGGTCGAGCTGGACGATGGTCAGGGAGGTGTGGAGCGCCACTTTTTTGAGGACCGGCGCCCACGGAGTGAGCGGGTGGCCGGTGACGTAGAAACCGAGCAACTCCTTCTCCGCGGCGAGCAGTTCGTGCTGCGGCCACTCCGGGAGCTTCGTCATGTTTTGCGGCATCGCGGGCTCCCGGTCCTGCATCATGCCAAACAGCGAGCTCTGGCCGCGGGCGCGGTCGGAGGCGAGGCTCGCGGCGCGGGCGAGCGTGCGGTCCACCTGCACGAACAGCGTCGCGCGCGTCTCGCCGAAGGCGTCGCACGCGCCGGACTTGATGAGCGCCTCGAGGACTTTGCGATTGACCGTCCGGTTGTCCACGCGCTCGCAGAGGTTGGCGAGCGAGGTGAACAGTCCCCCGTCATCCCTCGCCTTGAGGATGGACTGCACGGCGACTTCCCCGATGCCCTTGATGGCGGCGAGGCCGAATCGGATGCTGCGTCCGCCCGTCGCCGGCGCGAAGGTGACGACGCTCTCGTTGACGTCGGGCGGCAGCACGTCCACGCCCATCGCGCGTGACTCGGCGATGAACTCGCCAAGCTTCTTGGTGTCGCCCATGTCGTTGGTCATCATCGCGCAGAGATACTCGACGGAATGATGGGCCTTTAAGAACGCGGTCTGGTAGGCAACGATCGCGTAGGCGGCGGCGTGGGATTTGTTGAACCCGTAGCCGGCGAACTTTACGAGGACGTCGAAGATTTGGTTGGCCTTCGGGACCGGAAGGTTGAGCGCCTTCTGGCATCCTTTCACGAACGGTGCGCGCTGTTCTTCGGCAGCGGCCTTGTCCTTCTTGCCGATGGCGCGCCGGAAGGAGTCCGCGGCGCCGAGCGTGTATCCGGCGAGCAACTGCGTGGCCTGCATCACCTGCTCCTGGTAGACGAGGATGCCGTAGGTTTCGCGCGCGATGGGTTCGAGGAGCGGATGCTCATACTCGATCGGCACCTCGCCATTGCGGCGCTTGATGAAATCGGGGATCAGATCCATCGGCCCGGGCCGGTAGAGCGCGATGAGCGCGGTGATGTGCTCGATCGAGCTGATCTGAAATTTCCGGCACAGGTCACGCATGCCGCCGGATTCCAGTTGGAACACGCCGAGCGTGTTCGCCTTGTTCAGCAGGTCGTAGGTCGCCGGGTCGTCGAGCGGCAATTCGTCCACATCCACTTCGATGCCCGTGGTCTGCCGGACCATTTTGCAGCAGTTGCGAATGACCGTGAGCGTCTTGAGGCCGAGCAAATCCATCTTCAGCAGGCCAAGGTGACCGACCGGGCCCATCGCATATTGCGTGACGATTGTGCCATCGTCTTCCTGCTTCAGCGGGAGGAGGTTTACGAGCGGTTCGCCGCCGATGACGACGCCCGCGGCGTGGACGCTTGCGTTGCGGGCAACATCCTCGAGCACGAAGCCGATGTCCACGAGCTCGCGCGTGCGTTCCTCGGTGGCGTAGGCGGCTTTGAATTCGGGCGACTGCTCGAGCGCCTTCTTCAAGTCTATCTTCGCATCCGTGATCATCTTGGCGAGACGGTCGCACTCGCCGTAGCTCAGGCCCATCACACGGCCCACGTCGCGCAGCACGGACTTCGCGCCGAGGGTGCCGAAGGTGATGATCTGCGCCACGCAGTCGCGCCCGTATTTCTCGCGCACGTAGGCGATCACGTCTGCGCGGCGGTCGTCGGCGAAGTCGATGTCAATGTCCGGCGGGTTGACGCGCTCGGGATTCAGGAAGCGCTCGAACAGCAGCCCGTAGCGGATGGGGTCCACGTTGGCGATGCCGAGCAGATACGTGACCAGCGAGCCGGCGGCCGAACCGCGCGCCACGCAGTCCACGCCCATTTCGCGTCCCTTCGCGACGAAGTCGGCGACGATGAGGAAGTAGGAGACGAAGCCCATCTTCTCGATCACGCCGAGTTCGAGCTTCACGCGGTCGAGCACTTCCTTCACGGCAGCCGCGACGAGGGGGTCGCCGAGGTTGTTGAAGATCTGCCCGCGTTGTTCCGCGCGGAACCGCGGCAGCCTCGTGGCTTCCACGATCGACTCGGGAATGAACTCCGCGCCCTCGGCGCGGACGTGCAGCGTGTAGCGGCGCCGCAATCCGTCCGCAACCAGCTTGCGAAGATAGCCGTCGCGTGTGAAGTGCTCGGGGGGGTGGAAGACCGGGTAGTGCAGCTTCTTGCCGTCCAGGGAGAGCTCGAGATTGCACCTGGCCGCGACCTCGAGTGTGTTGCGCACGGCCTCGGGTGTCTCGATGAACAGCGCCTGCATTTCCTCGGCCGAACGCAGGTAGAACTGGTCGGGCACGTATCGCGGCTTCGGGTCGGTGACGTTGATCTGCCGGCCGATGCACACGAGACAGTCGTGGGCCTTGGAGTGCGCCCGCTCGACGTAATGCACGTCGTTTGTGGCGACGAGTTTGAGGCCGAACTCGCGCGCCCACGGGATGAGCGTGCGATTGACGCGGTCCTGGTCGGCGATCTGGTTGTTCTGCAATTCGAGGTAGAAATTCTCCGCGCCGAGGGTCTGTTTGAACCAGTCAATCGTGTCTCGCGCCCTCGCGGCCTGGCCGCCGATGATGAGCGTGGGAATCTCGCTCGCGAGGCAGCCGGAGAGCGCGATCAAGCCGTCGCGGTGTTTCGCGAGCAGCTCCTTGTCGATGCGCGGCTTGTAGTAGAAGCCGTCCATGTGCGCCGCGGTGACGAGACGGACGAGGTTCTTGTAGCCGGTCTCGTCCTTCGCCAGCAGCACGAGATGGTGATAAACGTCGCGGCCGCCGCTGGGGACTCTCTTCTCAAGCCGGCTGCCGGGCGCGACGTAAACCTCGCACCCGATGATCGGCACGATGCCCTTCTCCATCGCGGCCTTGTAGAAATCAATCGCGCCGTAAAGCACGCCGTGGTCCGTGATGGCGAGGTGGCTGAACTTGAGCGCATGCGCCTTCTCGACGAGTCGGTCAAGCCGGCACGCTGCATCGAGGAGCGAATACTCCGTGTGCAGGTGCAGGTGGACGAACTCGGCACGCGCCATGGCAAGACTTTGAGCGGGGCGCGCCGGATGTCGAGTGAGGATTGCTCACAAGGACGCCGCGCATCATCGGTTGCGCCGGCCGGCGCAGAAAAAGTGATGCGAGATTCTGTAGATTGAGTTTGTCACGGTCTCGCTGCTGTGTTCAACTTCTCGCGCACATAACAATGGCAACCTGGCAACAATTCCTCTTCTGGGTCTCGGCGGGCTTCGCCCTCGGGACGGTTTACGCATCCCTGTTCGAATGGACGTTGCATCGCTACTTCATGCACCAGCCTGTAGGGCGATTTGACTACGCGTTCAAGGCCCATGCGATCGTCCACCACAACGTCTTCAAGGCCGACCACACCTACCACCTCATCCACGAGAAGGACAAATACACCATCCCGATGGCGTGGTGGAACGGGCCGCTGCTCATCGCGCTCACGCAATTGCCCTTCGCCATCGCGGGCGCGTGCATGGGGAGCTTCGCCATCCTCTACGGGTCGCTCGTCGCCTGCACGGTCTACTACGCCGCTTACGAATACATGCACTGGTGCATGCACCTCCCGAAGAAGCGCAACATCGAGCGCTCGGGGATTTTCTTCCGGCTCAACGGCCATCACCTCCTGCATCACCGCTACATGCACAAGAACTTCAACGTGGTGCTGCCCATCGCCGACCTTTGCCTCGGCACGCTCCTGCTGCGCTCGAAAGTCAGTTTCGCCCAGCCGCGCGGGCCTTCCGTGCCCGACGTGCAGCCCAGGATCAAGCCGGACGGTGCCACCCCTGTGACTTGGGCGGCCTAGTCCAGCCAGGGCAGGACGGTCACCCACGCCGCCGCAGTTCATCGAATCGCCCGCTTGCCTTTCCGATTCATTGGGCAACACTCCGCCGGACCTTATGCGCAGAACGTCGACGCCAAGCCGCGCTTCCTCGAAGAAATTTGCCGCTTACCCGCGCCTCAATCCCTGGGGTGTGGGTCGCGACATCTCCGCCGCAGACCTGATGGAGCAGACCTTCCTCGCTTACAATGGCGGGAGGTTGCGCGAGGCCGCGAAGCTGCTCTCGGAGAAGATGCTCCCCGATGACGGGTTTGTCGGCATGAGCCTCACCGGGGCGCTCACGCCCGCGGGCCTCGGCAAGTCCTGCCTCATCCCGCTCATGAAGGCCGGTTTCGTGGACTGGATCGTTTCCACGGGCGCGAACCTCTACCACGACCTCCACTACGGGCTCGACATGGAGCTCTACTCGGGTTCGCCGTTTCTCAATGACGTGGACCTGCATCGCGACGGTGTCATCCGCATTTACGACGTGCTGTTCGATTACAACGTGCTGCTCGACACGGACGCCTTCGTGCGGGAGGTCATCCAGGGGCCGGAGTTTCAGCGCACGATGGGCACCGATGAATTCCACTTTCTCCTCGGCAAGTATGTCGCCGCCCGCGGGCGCAAGCTCGGGCTCAAGGACAGTTCCGTGCTCGCCACCGCGCACGACTGCGGCATCCCGATTTTCACCAGCAGCCCCGGCGACTCGAGCATCGGCATGAACGTCGCCGCCATGGCCCTGCGCGACTCGAAACTGCAGTTCGACGTGAATCGCGACGTGAACCAGACTGCGGCGATCGTTTACGACGCGAAGTCCACCGGCCACAAGAGCAGCGTGTTCATCCTTGGCGGCGGCAGCCCGAAGAACTTCATGCTCCAGACCGAGCCGCAAATTCAGGAAGTCATGGGCATCCAGGAGAAGGGCCACGACTACTTCCTCCAATGCACCGACGCGCGACCCGACACCGGCGGCCTTTCCGGCGCGACGCCTGCCGAGGCCGTGAGCTGGGGCAAGGTCGATCCCGACACGCTGCCTGATTGCGTGGTCTGCTACACCGACAGCACCATCGCGCTGCCGTTGCTGACCGCCTACATGCTCAGTCGTGTCAAGCCGCGCCGGCTCAAGCGCCTCGCGGACCGCCGCGACGCCTTGCTCGGGACAGTCCGAAGCCGCTACCTCTCCACGGGCACCGTCACCAAGGTGCTCACCTCGCGAACAATCGCGAAGCGGTCGAGCAGCGTGGGGCTCAAGCAGCACCTGCGCGGCAATCCAGCTCGATCCCGACGGGGCAGTGATCCGAGCCCGTGACGTGGCTTCGGATGAACGCAGACTTCAGCCGCGGACGCAGCGCGGCGCCCACGAGGAAATAATCAATCCGCCAGCCGACATTGCGCGCGCGCGCGTTCGCCATCGGGCTCCACCACGAGTAGTGGCCGCCGCCCTTCTCGAACTCGCGGAACGTGTCCACGAAACCCGCCTTCACCATCGCGCCAAATCCCGCGCGCTCCTCGGGCGTGAAGCCGTGGTTCTTCACATTCGATTTCGGATTCGCGAGGTCGAGCTCCGTGTGCGCCACGTTCAAGTCGCCGCCAAAGACCACCGGTTTGCGCCCCTCCAGATTCTTCACGTAACGCAGGAACGCGCGGTCCCACTGCTGGCGATACCCGAGCCGCGTCAGCTCGCGCTGTGAGTTGGGCGTGTAGACATCCACCACGAAGAACTCCCCGAACTCCGCCGTCAGCACGCGCCCCTCGCGGTCATGCCGTGCCACGCCGATGCCGCGCGTCACCGACAACGGGCGGGATTTGGTGAAGATGGCCGTGCCGGAATAGCCCCTTTTTTCCGCGCAGTTCCAGTAAGTCATGTAAGCGGCGGGCAGGAGCAGCCCAACGTCGTCCGGTTCGCAGCGCGTCTCCTGCAGGCACAGCACATCAGGATTCTCGGCGTCGAGCCATTCGAGGAAGTTGCGCCGCAGCACCGAGCGCAACCCGTTCACGTTCCACGAGACAAGCTTCACCCCGTGAGCCTAGCGATTCCGCGCCATCCACGGAAAGCTCGAACGGCAACCGCCCGGGTCGATGAGTGCTCGCCAAGAACCCTGTTTGAATGGCAGCCTTCACGAAACGTCCGCCTCTTCATCTCATGCACCCGTCGCAATCCAACCGACGCGACTTCTTCGCCTCGGCCGCCGCAGCGTCGGGATTCGCTTTCGCTCAAGACACCCTCGGCGCGCAGCAGAATCCCGCCGTGCAGGTCGCCGACCGCGCCACGTCGCTCAAGATCACCGGGCTGAAGACGTTTTGGGTGAACCCGTGCGTCTTCGTCCGCATCGAGACGAACCACGGCGTCACGGGTTGGGGCGACATCAAGGGCGTGGACCCGCGCGTGTCCAAGCCGCTGGCCGAATCACTCTTCGAACTGCTCGACGGCGAGAACCCGACGCGCATCGAGCACCTGTGGCAGAAGCTCTTCCGCTCGCACCGCGACATCCGCGGCGGACCGTTCATGTGCCACACCCTCGCGGGCATTGACCAGGCGTTGTGGGACATCGCGGGCAAGCTGTGGGGCGTGCCGGTCTACCGCCTTCTCGGCGGCCCCGTGCGCGACCGCATTCGCGTCTATCACACGCCCAAGGCCATCAAGGTCCCGCCGCCGGGCGTCTTCGAACATTCGAGCAACCCGGCCGACATCGAACGCATCGTCGCCGCGATCAAGTCCGCGCGGGACAAAGTCGGCCCCGACGGCGCGGTGATGTTCGACGCGCACTGCGCGCTGCCGCCCGCGACGCTCATCCAGCTCGCGGGCGCGATCCGGCCTTACGACGTGCTATTCATCGAGGAAGTCGCCGTGCCGGGGAACATCGAGGTCTTCAAACGCCTCAAGGACGCCATCCGCATCCCGCTCGCAGCGGGCGAGCGCGACCGAACGATTTGGGACATGATCCCGTATCTGCACAACCGCTGCCTCGACGTGCTGCAACCCGACTGCTGCCACACCGGCGGCATCACGCAGATGCGCAAGATCGCCGCGCTCGCCGAGGCGTATCACGTGCCGCTCGCGCCGCATTGCACCGCGAGCAACCTCGGCATCGCCGCGAGCCTGCACGCCATCGCCGCCACGCCGCTGTTCCTCATCCACGAATTCTATCCCGACAACCACGGCTTCAACCCCGCCCTGCGCGACGCTGCCGGCAAGCCGCAGCCCATCGCGCGCGTGGACTGGGCCGTGGACAAGGACGGCTACGTCAACCTGCCGCCCGGTCCCGGCCTCGGCGTGGAGGTGGATGAGCAACTCCTCGCCGAAGCCGCCTCGCGCCCGCAATCCTACAAGTGGCCCGGCCGCGTGCTCAAAGACGGAAGCATCGCGGATTATTGATGCCACGGATGAAACATATGTCTGAGGCATTTTCTTTGGTCGTTGGCAGACGAACGGCGCTCTGCTCCGGCATGTCATGCTCCAAAATCCCCGGTTTTTTCGATCTCCAGCGGATGTGAAATCCATCCGGCTGTCCAAGACCTCACGGGCGCGGCATCGCCGGCTACTTCCGGCGCACGTCCAGGCAGACCACGTCGCCCCGGGAATTGCGGCAGTAAATGCGTCCGTTCGCGAGCACCGGCGCGGTCCACGACTTGCCGCCGAGCACTTGCGCGCTTGCGGTGGGCTTGAAACCAGCCGGCGACGCGGGCGCGATGGAAAGTTCGCCGCGCTCGGCGAGGACGATGAGCTTGCCGTCTGCGGCCATCAGCGCGCCCGCGCCGGTCGAGGCGTGCGACCACTTCTCCTTGCCCGTCGCGAACTCGATGCACTTGAGCGGCACGCGTCCGCCCGCGTTGCCGTCCACGCCGTAAAGATGGCCGTCGACAAGCACGCAGGGGTTCATCTGGTTGCGCATGACTTTGTTCTTCCAGACGGATTCGAGCTCGCCGTTGCCGAGCGTGAAGACGCCCGCGCCCTTGTTGTAGCCGCTCGACACGAACACCTGCCCGCCCGACACGACCGGGTCGCCGGAGTTCACGCCGTATTCAGTGAGCCACGGGACGCGCCATGCTTCGCGGCCCGTGCGCGAGTCCACGGCGAGATACGCGTCGCCCGAGCTGACGATCACGAGCCAGTCATTCCCGCGCTTGAGCGGCACGGGTGACGAGTAGCCGGCGTTGTCGTCGGCGGATTTCCACAGGAGTTTCCCCGTGGTTGCGTCCAGCGCGAGTCCGGCGGCGCCGATGTTCAGCACGAGGGAATGTCCCAGCACGAGCGGCGAGCCCGCGAAGCCCCAGTCGGGAACGCGGATGCCGGTCTCCTTCTGCACGTTCTTCGACCAGCGGACTTTCCCGTTCGCGGCGTCGAGGCAGAACACATCGCCCCACCGGCTCGTTGCGAACACGCGGTCGCCGTCCACGGTCGGCGTCGCGCCGGGGCCACCGTCGAAGTATTTGTCGCCGAGGTCCGACTCGTAAGCGTGTTTCCAGAGCACCTTGCCCGTCGCGGCGTCGAGGCACCACACGGTGTCCGTGTTGTTCGCGTTGCCCATTGTGAAGACGCGCCCCTGCGCGACGGCGAACGACGAGTAGCCGGTGCCCACGCTCGCCTTCCACGACTCCGCCGGTCCGCTCGCGGGCCACTTGTCGAGCCAGCCGGCTTCCTTCGAGATGCCGTTGAAATCCGGCCCGCGCCACCGCGGCCAGTCGTCGGCGTGCAGCGGCGCGGTGAACAGCAGGAGGGCCAGCAGCCCGCGGGCTTCAAAGGGCCAGTGTCTGTTGCGCATAGACGAATGACTGTCGGACATTCTCCTCCTCGAACGCCAGTTTTTCCTCGTCGCTGCGGCCGGTCATCTGTGGCAAGGGCGACTTCGGTGGGCTGGCTTTCACGAGCGCGAGCGTGTTCGCGAGGTCACGCGCGGGCGTCGCGCCTAGCGTCGCCCAATACTTCGCGCCGAGGCACGGCACCTTCAACGGGTCGCGTGTGATCATCTCCAGGTTGAAGTGGATCGCCGGATTTGCCCGCCGGCAAAGCTCGATCGCGCGCGGCAGGTTCGTGAGGCCCTGCCCGAGCGGGACCTCCGAGAGCAGGAAGCCCTGTTCGTATTCCGTTGCGGCCATGTCCTTCACGTGCGTGGTGAACGACAGCGGGGCGAGCGCGGCGATCGTGTCGTCCGGATGTTCGAGCAGCGACAGGCTGTTGCCGAAGTCGAGGTTCACGCCCACGCGGTCGGAACCGAGGCGCGTGAGCAGATCGAGCATCTCGGCCACGCGCCAGTCCTTGTGATTCTCGACGGCGAGCTTGATGCCGGCGCGGCGCACCACCGGCTCCGCGAGCGTCAGCGACGCCCACGACTGTTTGCAGAAGTCATCCCACGCCTGCGCGCTGTCGAACGTCTCGTAACGCCTCCCGCCGAGGCACACGGTCCGGCAGACCGCCGCGCCCGCCTCCTTCGCCGCGCGCAATTCAGACTCGAACCTCGCGACCTCGGCGTCGGTCCGAGGCAGGCCGATTTGTCCCTCGATGTAAAGCCCGTGCGCCTCGCGCTTGGCGCGCACCTTGCCCGCGAAGTCCGCCTGCCAGCCGCGCACGCCGATTTGCAGGCCGCCCGCGCCGAGTTCGCGGCAATGATCGAGCACGTCGAGCGCGGACTTGAATGCGGGAAACTTCTCGCTCTTCGCGCGTCCGCCGAAGCGCGTGCCGTAGGAGTTAATGTCAATGCCGAGCCGCGGGCGCGCGGCGGCTTGCGGCAGGGCGAGCGCGGGCGCGGCGAGCGCGGCGGCCGGGGCCGAGGCGAGGAACTGACGGCGGTTCATGGCGGCGCGGAGTTCAGGCTCGCGCAAGCGGGCCGGTTTGCTACAAGGGTTTCGTTCGCGCGAACTTAACCGACCCAATCCACTTCGCACCATGAAATCTGCGAGCCGCCATTCTCCGACTTCCTCGCGCATCGGCCAACACATCGCGCACGGCTGCGGGCTCGCGCTCCTGGTCAGCGTGCCCGCCATCGGACCGGTCACGCCATCCGCCACCGCTGCCGACTCGGCGCGCCCGCGCGTCTTGCGCGTCGAGCAGGCGGAGTTCGGCAGGACCGCCGACGGCAAGGCGGTCGAAGTGTTCACGCTTCGCAACGCCAACGGCCTCGCCGCGAAGGTCATCACCTACGGCGCGACGCTCATCGCCGTCGAGACGCCCGACCGCGACGGCGCCTTCGCCAACATCACCCTGCACCTCGACTCGCTCGCGGACTACCTCGGCGGACATCCGCTGCTCGGCTCGATTGTCGGCCGCTTCGCCAATCGAATCGGGGGCGCGAAGTTCACGATTGATGGAACGGAATTCCTGCTGCCGGCCAACGCCGCGCCGCACCATATTCACGGCGGGCGCACCGGATTCCAGAAGCGCCTGTGGACCGCCCGCCCCGTGGCTGCCGCGGACAGCGCGGGCGTCGAACTCACCCTCAACAGTCCCGATGGCGAGGAAGGTTATCCCGGCGCCGTGCGGGTGAATGTCGTGTACCGTCTCACGAACCGCGACGAACTCGTGCTCGAATACACCGCCACGACGGACAAGCCCACGCACGTGAACCTGACCAACCACGTCTATTGGAACCTCGGCGGCGCCGGCTCCGGCGACGTGCTCGCGCACCGGCTCACACTGCACTCGGAGCAAATCCTCGCCGCGGACGACAAGAAGATTCCCACCGGTGAATTCCGCGCGGTGAGGGGCACGCCGTTCGACTTCACCGCGCCGCACACCATCGGCGCGCGCATCAAGGACGTGCCCGCGGGCGGCTACGACCATTGCTACGTGCTGCCGCGCAGGGGCGGCGCTGCGCCCGCGCCGTTCGCGCGCGTCGAGGACCCGAAGTCCGGCCGCGTGATGGACGTCTCGACCACGGCGCCCGGCGTGCAGGTTTACACGGCGAACTATCTGAACGACCGCTTCAAGGCCGGCGGCAAGCCCTACGGCCCGCATCACGGCATCTGCCTCGAGACCCAGCACTACCCCGACGCGCCCAACAAGCCGCAGTTCCCCTCCTCGCTGCTTCGCCCCGGCGAGACGTATCGGCAGGTCACCTCGCACAAGTTCAGCGTGGCGAAGTGAAGCGCCGATCACGTGTCGCATGAGGCGCGCCGCCGTCTGTCGATTACCCGATGGACATCTACTTCGCCAGGAACTCTCCCAGCACCCGTCCCTGCACGTCCTTCATCTCCAGTCCGAGCAGGCGCGCGATGGTGGGGGCGACGTCCAGGTTGTTGATCTCCGTGAGGGTCGCGCCTCTCTTGATCCCCGCGCCCCACGCCACGAAGGAGCCGCGCATCAACGGGTGGGCGGGATCGTGGTTGTGCGCGCCCTTCGTCGCCTCGGTCTTCGGCGTGACGATGAGTTCGCCCGCGGTCGTGTCGGACGTCGAGTAGCCTTCCTTCGGGTTGATGACGAGGTTGGGCATGCGCGGGTCAGCGTCCTGCGTCACAAGGCCGTGCTTCGCGAAGTCCTTTTCTTCGATGACGGACTCGACGCCTTCGGTCGCGCGCAGTTTCGCGGCGAGCGACTGGACAAGCTCGGCGCGCCGCGCTGAGTTCAGCACGTAGATGAACTGCCCAAGCGCCCACGCCTCGCGCGAGGCGACGCGCGTGCCCTCGAGTTTCACGAGGCCGAGTTGCTTGAGGAGCACGTTGGCCTGTATCTGCTGCCGATACGGCATGAAGCCGTGGTCGCTCGTGACGATGAACGTGAGCCGTCCGGGAAACGCGGCATTCGCGGCGTCGAAGACCTGCTTCACCATCTCGTCGGCGAACGCGACGGCCTCGTAGCTCTCCGGGCTGCGCGGGCCTTTCTGGTGGTTGACGTGATCCACCTCGACGAGGTGCAGCAGCATGAGGTTGGGCCGGTGGCGCGTGATGACGTGCGCGGTCATCTGCGCATACATGCGGTCGCGCGGGATGCCGCCGCCGGGCGCCTTGCACCATTCCTCCTGCCGCTCGTAGGGAATCTTCGCCTCGCGAAACTCCGCGAGCAGCGACGGCGTGCTGTGCGCGGCCCACAGCGAGTTGCTGAAGCAGTCGGGCACGGTCCAGTCGAGCGTCTTCGCGCCGCGCGTCGCGGGCCAGATGATGGCGCCGGTCTTGAGGCCGGCCTGCTTCGCCACGTCATAGACGGTCGGCACCTTGACGATTTCCTCCTTGTTGAACAGCGGGTCGGGGATGAGCGGGACGGCGATGTTCTTCGCGCGGTCCCAGTAGGAGTTGTTCAACACGCCGTGCATTCCGGGCGGAACGCCGGTGACGAGCGTGGTGTGGTTCGGCCACGTGACGGTTGGCAGCGACACGCGCATCGAGGCCGCGCGCGCGCCCTCGCTGGCGAGTTTGCGGAGCGCGGGCAGGTTGGCCTTCGGGTCATCGTGAAAGTAGCTCGCAAGCCCGTCCACGCTGATGAGCACGACGAGCCGGTTGGTGGCGGGCGCGCCTGAAGCCGGGTTGATCGGGACCGTGAAGGCTAGCGCAACGAGGCAAGCGACGAGTCTCCAACGGGGGAATTGTGAGTGAATCATATGTGGAGCGTAACCCTGGAAGGCGTGCTGTCGAGCCGGGGTTCGCGGCCGTGCCCGGCCCGTCGCGACATCCGCGGAACCGCGATGGTTCACTGCAATCCCGGCAGGCAAGGCTCGCAGAGAAGTTCGCGGGCGTGGGTCACGCGGCGGACGGCGTCCTCGACGGTCGCGCCCGCGGCGGTGATGTGGCCCATCTTGCGGCCCTTGCGCGGCTGGGATTTCCCGTAGAGGTGCAGCCGCACATCGGGATGGCCGAGGGCCGCGGTCCAGCGGGGTTCGCCGCCAGACCAGAGTTCGCCGAGGAGATTCGCCATCGCGGCGGGGCGGCGCAGTTCGGTAGACCCGAGCGGCAGGCCGCAGATGGCGCGGAGCTGCTGTTCGAACTGGCTGGTCACGCAGGCATCAATGGTGAGGTGGCCCGAGTTGTGCGGGCGCGGCGCGAGTTCGTTCACAAGCAGCCGGCCATCGCGCGTCAGGAACAGCTCCACCGTGAGCAAACCGACGACGTCGAGTGTTTCGAGGATGCCGCGGGCGAGTTCCTGCGCCGCCGTGACGACCTCCGGCGCGATGGCCGCCGGCGCGAAGGTGACGTCGAGAATGTGGTTGGCGTGCGTGTTCTCGAACACCGGGAACGCGGCGAACTCCCCGGTGATGCTGCGCGCCGCGATGACGGACAGTTCCTTCTCAAAATCCACGAAGCTCTCGAACACCGCCTCCGCTCCCAAAAGCCGGTCCCAAGCGGACGCGAGGTCGTCGGGGGCGCGCAACTTCACCTGTCCCTTGCCGTCGTAACCGAAGCCAGTGGTCTTGAGCACCGCGGGCAAGCCAAGCTCGGCTGCGCACGCCGCCAGGTCCGCCAGCGATGCAATCCGCCGGAACGGTGTGACGGGGAATCCGTTGTCGCGCAGAAACGTCTTTTCGCGGAGCCGGTGTTGCGCGACGTGCAGGACATTTCCGCCGGGCCGCACGGGCACGAGCGGGGCGGCGGTTTCCGCGGCGAGGCTGGGGACGTTCTCAAACTCGTAAGTGACCACGCTCACGCCCCGGGCGAACTGCCGCATCCGGTGCACGTCCTCGTATTCCGCGACGATCTCGAGGTCGGCGACCTGCCCGGCGGGCGCGTCGTATTCGGGCGAGAGGATGTGGATGCGATAGCCGAGCGCGCGCGCCGCGAGTGCGAACATCCGGCCGAGTTGCCCGCCGCCGAGCACGCCAATCGTTGCGCCGGGAAGGATGGGTGCGGGCGTCGCAGGCATGATCACACGCGGGTGAAGCTGCGTCGTCCCTCGACCCGGATTGCGCCGCGCGCAAGCCGGGCGATCGTCGCGGGAAACAGTTCGCGCTCGGCGAGTTGGATTCTCGCGTGCAGCGACTCCGCAGTGTCGTCGTCGAGGACGGGCACGGTCTGTTGCGCGAGGATGGGGCCGGTATCCACGCCCTGATCGACCAGGTGGACTGTGCAGCCCGTGGTTTTCACGCCGTAGTCGAGCGCCTGTTTCCACGCTTCCAGCCCGGTGAACGCCGGCAGGAGCGACGGGTGAATGTTCACGACGCGCCCGGCGAAGGCGCGCAGAAACTCGCCCTTCAGGATGCGCATGAAACCCGCCAGGACGACCAGATCGACGCGGGCCTCCTGCATCGCGCGGATGTAGGCAGCCTCGGCTTCGTCGTCGAGTTTGGTGCGAAATGTCCCCGGCGCGATGAACTTCGCGGGAAGATTTCGCGAACGCGCGTGCCCGAGGATCCCCGAGGCCTCGACGTCACTAACCACAAGCGCGACTTCGGCCGGGATCCGGCCCGCGGCGCACGCTTCCGCGATGGCCACGAAATTGGAGCCCTTGCCGGAACCGAGGATGCCGAGCCGGAACTTGATGTCGCCTGCCACGCCGCGAGCATCGGGTGGCGGGGAAAGTGAGGCAAGCGTGCAGTGGCGCTCGCGCGCAGCGAACAACCCGGCGCTACCTCGTGGCCATGCGCTCGATGACCCGTTGCGCGGCGCGGCGGATTCCGGGGTCGTCGGGTTCGAGGCTCGCGGTCAACAGCGACCAGTCATTGAGAGTCATCAGCGCGTGGCGGATTGCATGCTCCTCGAAGGCATCCGCCGTGTGAGTGGCTGCTGCGAGCAACGCCGGCCCGGCGGCGATGTCACCGATCCGTCCGAGGGCGAGGGCAGCCTCGCGGCGGACATTTCCGCGACGAAGAGCCGGCCTCTCTCATCGAGCGCCGCGCTCACGGCGCCCGTGGACTTGCCGCCCCCGTCGCGACCTCGACGATGAAACCTACCGGAACGCGGAGCGCAGCCAGGCCGCGCGAGGTGTCCGGGACTTGAGCCCGCAGCGGAGCAGCCGCGAGCAGGCCGAGGGCCGCAAGAAGGACGAGATGGCTTGGCCGCGTTTGGAAACCCGGGGTCTCGGTTGCCGTTGAAGCCCTCCGCATGGGCGACATGGTCGCGCCCGATGTGCTGCGAATCTCAGTAGCCCAGTTTCACCATCTCGGCTTGGACGGCGATTTGGAACTGCTGCACGTCCGCCTGGCTCGGCTTGTAGCCCTTCTTGTCGGCGACGATGCCAAGCCGGCCCATTTGGTCCAGATACCACGCGGCTTTCATCCCGTCGCTGAAGGTCACGGAGCCACTCACGAACGCGCCAGGTCGCGTGACTTTGTCCACGGATAATTTCACGCCCCCCGGAGGGGCGGGAGCAGCCGCAGGCTCCGCTCCAACGGTTTCGGGCGCTGCCCCCGCGGGTTCTGATTGTGTCGCCCCGGGCGCCGGGTTCGTTTGCAAGGCTGGCGAGGGATTCGGTCCGGCGACCGGCGCGGGCGGATCCTTGGGAACAAGCTTCAAGTCGTCCACGAGGAAGCGGACCTCCATGTAAGTGAGGCTCAGGTTGAATTCCTTGCCAAGCCGGCTCTGCACTTCGGAAAGCTTGAGCCCTTCGGCAATCCAACCGGTGACGGCGGCCCGTTGCGAGTCGGTCAGGTTCATTTGATGGCGCTCATTCGGCGCGAAGCGCAACGGGCTTTCAACAGAATTCTCGCGCAGTTGCGCATCGCGCGCCCCCGCGTCACAATCGCCGCATGGGTGCCCAATGGAAACAGGCCGGCCGCGAGGAAGCGGCCCAGAAGAAGGGGCAGATCGTCAGCAAACTCGTCCGTGAAATCATGGTCGCGGCCAAGCTCGGCGGCGGAGACCCGGCGCTCAACGCGCGCCTCGCGGTCGCCGTCGAGAAGGCGCGCAAGAGTTCCGTGACGCGCGACACGATTGAGCGCGCGATCAAGAAAGGCAGCGGCCAGACCGACGAACCGGTCAACTTCGAGACCATCACCTACGAGGGCTTCGCCCCGCACAAGGTGCCCGTCATCGTCGAGTGCCTCACGGACAACCGCAACCGTACCGCGCCGGACATCCGGAACCTCTTCAAGGCCGGGACACTCGGACAACCCGGGAGCATGGCGTTTTTCTTCGACCGGCTCGGCATTGTGGAAGCCACGCACACCGACGCGTCGCGCGACCCGGAGGGCGACGCCATCGAGGCGGGCGCGCAAGACGTCGGACCGCTCGAAACCTCGGAAATCCCCGCGGGAAGCATCGGCGCGACCTTCTCCACCGATGTGAAGGACCTCGCGGCAGTCACCTCGTGGCTCGCCAAGGCCGGGTGGAAGATCAGCGCGAGCGAACTTCGGCACGTCGCCAAGAACCCGGTGCAACTCGCGGACGCGCACCGCAAGGAAGTCACCGATTTCCTCAATGCGCTCGACGATCACGACGACGTGCATCGCGTTTACGTCGCGTTGTAGCGGGGCCGGCCACCGCAAGCCGCGCGACTCAGGCGGAGTCACAAAACCAAGCCGGGTCGAAGTCCGTCCCATCCTCATGTCACTCGCAGAAAAACAACGGGGTTTGCTTGCCGGACTGTCACGGATGCGCGACCCGCAGGAGCGGCTCGCGTGGCTGGTCGAGCAGGCGCGCCAGCGGCCGGAGTTTCCAGAAGACCTGCGCACCGAGCGGTGGCGTGTTCATGGCTGCACTGCGCGATTGTGGCTCGTGTGCGAGCTTCACGGCGGTGCGATCGGGTTTCGTTGCGATTCCGATTCGCTCATCGTCAAGTCCGTCGCCGGGCTGCTTTGCGACTTCTACAGCGGGGCTGATCCCGCTGAAATCGTGGCCACGCCGCCGGACTTCCTTTCTGCCGTTGGCATTGACCACCACCTCACGCCAAACCGCCGGAACTCCCTCGGGCGCGTCTGGGAGTCCATCCGAGACTGCGCGGAGGTTCACCGGCGAACCCACCCGAACGCGACTCTGCCGAAGTGAGGCTCTTCGACGCGCACAATCACCTGCACGACGACCGCTTCGGCGGCCGGCAGGAGGAACACATCGCGTCGTGTCGCGCCGTGGGTGTGGCGCGGATGGTCGTCAACGGCTCGTGCGAGCAGGACTGGCCGCAAGTCGCCGCGCTCGCCCGCGCGCACCCGGATCTCGTCGTGCCCTGTTTTGGGTATCACCCGTGGCATCTACAGGAGCAAACCTCCGGGTGGCGGGAGCAATTGGGGCGCACACTTGCAGCAACGCCCGGAGCCGCCGTTGGCGAAATCGGGCTGGACCGCTGGAAGCCGGGGCTGGGCTACGACGGCCAGGAGGAAGCCTTCATCGCGCAACTCGAACTCGCAACCGAACTGGACGTGCCCGCGAGTATTCACTGCCTCCAAGCTTGGGGCCGGATGCTTGACCTGTTGCGGGAAGGTCCGCGACCGGCGCCCGGGTTCATCCTGCACAGCTTCGGCGGACCCGCCGAGATGGTCGCCCCGCTCGCGAAACTCGGCGCCTTCTTCTCCCTGCCAGGCTACTTCGCTCACAAACGAAAGGTGCGCCAGCGCGAGACGTTCCGCTCCGTGCCGCCCGACCGGCTCCTGATCGAAACGGACGCGCCGGACCAGTTGCTTCCGGAAGAACTGAACGCCCACCCGTTGAGCGATTCGGCAACGGGCACGCCGTTGAACCATCCCGCGAACCTTGCCGCGGTGTATCGCTTCGCCGCGGATTTCCTGGGCTGCCCGTTGGAGTCGCTGGCCGCGAGGGTGGAGGAGAATTTCAACCGCCTGTTTCCTTCGCGGCAGGTTCCGCCGGCCCGCTGACGATCCGCTTGACGATCTCGGCCGCCGCGACAAATCCAAACGTGCCCGTCACGAACGTGGCTGCGCCGAAGCCCGATTCGCAGTTGAGTTGCAGCCCGCCGGGCTTCGTCCCGGCGGGGCGCTCGGAACACACGGAACCGTCCGCGACCGGAAACACCGGCGGCTCGGGCGAGTAGATACACGGGATGCCGAACGCCTCCCGCTCGCGCGGGAAACCGTGGTGTTTGCGGAGCTGCGCGCGGACTTTGTTGAGGAGGCGGTCGCGTTCCGTGAACGCGAGATCTGCCACCCGAATCGCAGCGGGGTCGCGCCGCCCGCCCGCGCCGCCGGAGGTGACAATCGGGATTCTCAACTCACGACATTTCGCAAGAAGCCGGACTTTGTTGGAGACCGCGTCAATGGCGTCGAACACGGCGTCGAAACGGCCGGAGAAAATGGACCGGGCGGTGGACTCGGTGAAGAACTGCGCGACCGGCGTGACACGACAAGCGGGATTGATGGCGAGGACGCGTTCCGCGAGCACGTCCGCCTTCGGGCGGCCGACGAACCCGTCCATTGCGTGAAGCTGGCGGTTCACGTTGCTCACGCACACTTCGTCGAGGTCCACAAGCGTGAGCGCGCCGACGCCCGAGCGCGCGAGCGCCTCGACGGCCCACGAGCCGACGCCGCCCAGCCCGATGACGCAGACGCGGGCCGCGCAAAGCCGGGCGAGTCCCGTGGCGCCGTAGAGTCTCGCGATGCCGCCGAAGCGTTGTGCGTAGTCGCTCACCGCGGAAGTCGTAACCGCCGTGCCTGCATTTGCCAAGTTCGCCGGACCGTTGGCGGGCGCCGGCTTCACTTCTTGGGCGCGCCGCGCCCGTCGAGAACGCGGTGCCGTTCGAGCTTTGGAAGTTTTCCAAGCGCCTTTGCCTCGCGGAAGAACTTCTCCAAATCGCCGTCGCAGGAGCGCAGCAGCGCGTGGAACGACGGCACGAGCCGGTAATACGTGTCCACGTCGTTGAGCCGGGCGTTGTTGAGCGGGCGCTTGAACCAGCCCTCGTAATCGGTCGCGCCGCCCCACGTGGACTTGAGCGCTTCGTAGTCGCGCCGGAGCGTTTCGAACACGTCCTGCTTCCGGCGCCGCATCTCCGCAGCCCGGTCCGGATCGAGCATGGAGACGGGCGCCAATGGCGGCACCTCCGGGGCGACCCTGCAAAAAAGCTCCGCGAGCCGCGTGCGCGTGGAGGTGATGAGTCGCGTGAACTCCGCCTTGCGCACGAGCTTCGCCTCGTAAGCCGCCCGCGCCGCCGCGCTGCCGCGGGCGCGAAGCCAGCGGCGAGTGCCCTCCTCCGCGACGCATTCGGCGAACGCTTCGCTGAAATCCGTGTCGCCGGCGACGAACAGCCGCTGGTGCGCGAGTTCGTGGAAGAGCAGTTCCGCAAGGTCGATTTCGGAGTCGTGGATGAACGTGTTGAGCACCGGGTCGCTGAACCAGCCGAGCGTCGAGTAGGCTTGCACGCCGCCGACGTCCACGTCGAAGCCCTCGCCCGCCAGTTTCGCGGCGAGTTGGCGCGCGGAGGCTTCTTCGAAGAACCCGCGATATTCGAGCCGGCCTGCGAGCGGATACCACCACGACTTGGATTCCATCGAGAATTCCGGCGTGGCGCTGACGTTCCAGACGACGAAGCGCCGGCCGAGATCCGCGTAGCGGGAGTAGTGGCGCTTGGCGGGCAGTTTCAGCTCCGAATCCGCGAACGCACGAAGTTCGAGCACAAGCTGGAGCCTGGCCTTGAGGGGTTCGGGGGTCTTCGGGTCGTTTAGAATTGTCGCGATGGATTGCTGTCGCGCAACGACCTGGCAGTGGCCGCGGATGGCTTGCGAGTAGTAGCCGGCCGTCTGGCAGCCGCCGTTCGCAAGGCAGAGGAGCAACAGCGGCAGCACCCTTGCGGGGCCGCTCAACCCTTCTGCGATTCCTTCGCCCACGTGTCCCTCAAGGTGATGGTGCGGTTGAAGACGGGCCTGCCGGGCGCGCCGTCGGGATCGAGCGCAAAGTAGCCGAGGCGCTCGAACTGATAGCGGTCCTCAGCACGGGCTGCTTTGCACGACGGTTCGCATTTCGCGGTGACGATTTCGAGGCTGCGCGGGTTGAGCGCGGTCTTGAAGTCGCGGCCGTCCCTTTCGGGTTCGGCCTCGGAGAAGAGGCGGTCGTAGAGACGCGCCTCGGCGTCCACGGCATGCGCGGCGCTGACCCAATGGATGGTGCCTTTCACTTTGCGATTCGAGGTCGCGCCACCGGTCTTGCTGTCGAGGTCGGCGGTGCAGCGCAGTTCGGTGATGTTGCCCGCGGCGTCTTTCACCACGTCGTCGCACTTCACGATGTAGGCGTATTTGAGGCGGACTTCGCCGCCGGGTTTCAGGCGGAAGAATTTGGGCGGCGCGGCTTCCATGAAGTCGTCCCGCTCGATGAACAGCTCGCGGCTGAAGGGGATTTTGCGCGTGCCGGCCGCGGCGTCCTCGGGATTGTTCACCGCGTCGAGTTCCTCGAAGTGTCCGCCGGGAAGATTCGTGATGAGCAGCTTGAGCGGGCGCAGCACGGCGAGCCGGCGCAACGCGCGCGCGTTCAAGTCCTCGCGAATCGCGTGCTCGAAGACGGCGATGTCCGTGACGGAGTTGAACTTCGTGACGCCGATGTGGTAGGCGAACTGGCGCACCGCGCTCGCCGGGATGCCGCGCCGCCGCAGGCCGCTGATGGTCGGCAGGCGCGGGTCGTCCCAGCCCGTGACGAGCCGCTCGTTGACGAGTTGGATGAGCTTGCGCTTGGAGACGATGGTGTAGGTGGGGATGAGCTTCGCGAACTCGATCTGGCGAGGCAGCGGGCGCGGGAGGTCGAGGTTTTGGAGGATCCAGTCGTAGAGCGGCCGGTGCACCTCGAATTCCAGCGTGCAGATGCTGTGCGTGATGCCCTCGATGTAGTCGCTCAGGCAGTGCGCGAAGTCATACATCGGATAGATGCACCACGCCGCGCCCGTGTGGTGATGCTTGGCGTGGCGGATGCGATACAACACCGGGTCTCGCAGCCAGACGTTCGGCGACGTCATGTCAATCTTCGCCCGCAGCGTGCGCGTGCCGTCGGGAAACTCGCCGGCTTTCATGCGCTGGAAAAGTTCAAGGTTTTCCGGTGTCGGGCGCTCGCGAAACGGCGAGTCCCTGCCGGGCCGGTCGGGCGAACCGCGATACGCGTCGGTGTCCGCGGGCGAGAGGTCGCAGACGTAAGCCTTGCCCTTGCGGACAAGGTCGAGCGCGAACTCGTAGCACTGGGCGAAATAATCCGAGGCGTAGAACGGTTCTACCGTGCCGCGCGGTGCGTTGTGCGCGACGGCCGGGAGGAAAAAGTCGCGCTTTCCGTCCACGAGTTGGCCGGTGGGAGTGCGGCCTTTCGCCTTCAAGCCGAGGCGGTCGCCGGCCCAGCCGGCGATGAGCCAGTTCACGTCGGCGGTGATGGACTCGACATACTCGACGTCTTCCTTCGTCGGGTTGGTGTCGTCCATGCGGAGGTTGCACTGGCCGGCGTTCTCTCGCGCGAGTCCGAAATTCAGGCAGATGCTCTTGGCGTGGCCGATGTGGAGGTAGCCGTTCGGCTCGGGCGGAAAGCGCGTGACGATGCGGCTGTGTTTGCCGGACGCGAGGTCCGCCGCGACAATGTCGCGGATGAAATCGCCCGGGGCCGCCGGCGCGCTGGGAGTCTCTTCGCTCATGTCGCGGGAGCGGAGAATCGCCGAAGCTGCAGCCGGATTGCAAGAAGGCACGCGGCGCGTGCGAAGCGGACGCCGCCCACCGCTCACCTGCTTCAGCGGATCGTCAGAATGCGCCCAACCGCCCGATCACCGCATCGCGACGGGGCGCAGCGTGAATCCCGAGGCCGCGCCCTTGACCTTGTTCACGGCGCAGAAGTAGGCGAATTCGTAGACTTTCTCCTTCGCCAAGTCCTCGAGGTAATGGAACTCCGCGATGTGAACGCCCTGCTCGATGAGCAGGTAGTTGTGCACGGGCATGAAGGACCGGTATCGGGCGCGGAACGCCCCGGCGTCGGATTCCTTCGGGCCGTATTCAAGGCCGCTGGTGTCCGAGCCGATCATCATTGCTCCGTTCTGTTCGACAAGCCATTTGGCGGTTTCGAGATTGATGCCCGCGGAGTCGTGCTCGGAGATTTTCTTGTGGTCGGCGCCGGTCTGCGCCCAGTAGCGAAGCGTTCCCGTGCGAATCAACACCACGTCGCCCGGCCGGAGCTGCGTTCCCTGCCGTGTCAACGCCGCCTCGATGTCTGCCACGGTGATGATGGTGTGGGCGGGCAGCGCATCGACGCCCTTCGTGCCCGCGACATCCACGAGCACGCCGCGCGCGACGATCGGCGGAATGGTGGACGCGTCACACTTCCGCTGGCCCCAGTTGCCGCCCCAGTCGCGCTCGCGGAAACCATTATACCAGTGGTCGTCGTCCCCCATCGTCGCATGGCCGAGCCCGTCGATCTGTGTCGCGACGTTGTCGTTGATGAACAGGGCGCAACTGTGCCAGCCCGTCTTGCTCGGGTCCGGACCGACGAACGGCAGGTCGCCCTGCCGCTTCACGCCCTCGGGCGTGCGGAAGCTCATGATTTCGCCCGGGCTGTGGCCCGGCCACTTGTAGCTCGTTCGGTCGTAAAGCACGCCAAGGTCGTAAGTCTTGCCGCGTGTGACCAGTCGCAGGGCGGCCAGGCGGGACGCGTCCGTCATCTCGTTCAGGGCGCCGACCTCGTCGTCCTTGCCCCACACCCAGCCCCAGCCCTTTCCTTTCTGCCACTTCTTGAGTGCGGAGGAATCAGCGGCGAGCATTGCGGTGAGGGACACGCCCACGGCGGCGGCGGCAATCAGGAGGAGGCTTGGAATGGGTTTCATGGCGGGGATGTGTTGCCTGCGAGAGGTAACTGAAGACGGCCGAATTCGGAAGCTTCTTCTGGGTCGCGCCAGACCCTTCAAGCAGGTTCGTGGCTCGGTAGGAACGGCGTTCACACCTGGACGATGGGCGATTGACTGCGCCCTCGCACGAGCCAACACTCCCGCCCGACCCGGACGAGCGGCGCACGTGCCCGCAAGCCGGCATACAGCGAAACCCACTCCATGAACACTCCATTACTCCTCGCGCTCCTCATCGCCACGCCGCTCGCGGCGCAGCAACCCGCGCCAAAGGCGACACCGGCGAAAGCCGCACCTGCCATTCCGGCCGATGTCGCGTGGCACGATGTCACCAAGTGGGGCGTCGAGGGACGCGGCTGGGCCGATCAGGAGCGCAAGCGGTGGTTCGACCGCCTGCCCGCGAAGGCCGAGGGCAAGGTCACGCCCGCCGTGTGGGGCTTGAGCCGCGACAGCGCGGGCATGGTGGTGCGCTTCAAGACTGACGCGAAATCCATCTACACGCGCTACTCGCTCGCGAAGTCGAACCTTGCCATGCCGCACATGCCCGCGACCGGCGTGAGCGGGCTCGACCTCTACGCGCGCGACGACCACGGCAAGTGGAAGTGGGTGCAAGTCACGCGGCCTTCCGCGCAGAAAGTCGAGGCGGCGATCGTCAACGACCTTGCGCCGGGCTCCCGCGAATACGCCGCGTATCTCCCGCTCTACAACGGCATCGAGTCGCTCGAAATCGGCGTGCCCGCCGGCGCGAAGTTCGAGGGACTCGCCCCGCGCGCGGAGAAGCCCGTCCTCTTCTACGGCACGTCCATCACGCACGGCGCGTGCGCGTCGCGGCCCGGCATGGTGCACACGGCCATCCTTGGCCGCCGCCTTGACCGGCCTGTCATCAACATCGGCTTCTCCGGCAACGGCCGGATGGACGCCGCGGTCGGCGAGATGATGAGCGAGATTGACGCCGCGGTTTACGTGATTGATTGCCTGCCGAACATGCAGCCCGCCGATGTGACCGCAAAGTGCGTGCCGCTGGTGAAGCAACTGCGCGCCGCGCGGCCGAACACCCCCATCGTGCTCGTCGAAGACCGCCGCTTCACCAACGACTGGATTACGCCAAACAAGAAGAAGTTCCACGACGACAACCACGCCGCGCTACGGAAGGCGTTCGAGCAACTCAAGGCCGAGGGCGTGGCGAAGCTGCACTACATCGAGGGCGACGCGCTTTACGGCACCGACTCCGAGGGAGCGACGGATGCCTCTCACGCAAACGACCTCGGATTCATGCGGCAGGCGGACATCTTCGAGCCCGTGCTCCGCGCGGCGATCAAGTAAAAGCAGCCTGGCGCGGATTCCGCTCCGCAGGAGGCGCGACGTGGACGGCTCAGAGCTGCACCAGCGAGCCCTTCAGGCAAACAACTCCTTGATCGGACTTCCACCGCTCACGATGTGCGTCGGGCGTCCTGTGAAGTCATTGAGCGTGGTGTTTTCCCAATCGATGCCGAGGTGATTGTAGAGCGTGGCGAGGAAATCGCCGGGTGTGCAGGGGCGCTCGGCGGGATACTCGGCGCGCTTGTCGCTGGCACCGATGATGCCGCCGCCGGTGATGCCGCCGCCGGCCCACAGGTTCGAGAACGCGCCGGGCCAGTGGTCGCGGCCGGGCTGGAGCGTGCCCGCAGCACCGCTCGCGGGATGCGCGCCGGTGCTCCGGTCAAAGCTGATTTTCGGGGTGCGCCCAAATTCGCCGGTGGCGACGACCATGACGCGCTTGGCGAGCCCGCGCGCGTGGATGTCCTCAATGAGGGCGGTGAGGGCCTGGTCGTAGGCCCAGCAGCGGTAACGCAGGCCGTTGAAGACGTGGGCGTTGACGGCATGGTCGTCCCAGTTGTTGCCGGCGGTGCCGCAAAGGGGGCCGTCGAGGTTGCTGTGGATGATCTCGACGCCCGACTCAACCAGGCGGCGCGCGAGGAGTAACTGTTGTCCCCAGCGGTTGCGCCCGTAACGGTCGCGCGTGCGGTCGTCTTCTTTGGCGAGGTCGAAGGCGTCGCGGGTCTTGGGATTCGTAAGCAGCGTGACGGCTTGCGACTCGAATTGGTCGAGCGCGCCGAGCTCGCCTTCCTTGTCGAAAGCGCGCTCCAGCGTGTCAAGGTTTTGGCGCAGCGCGGTGCGG
>VHCN01000027.1 GCA_016871675.1 Verrucomicrobiota bacterium | reverse complement strand
GCACGAAGGCGTGCCGCAAGCAGGCTTGCAGGCGCTCGCGTGCGGCACGCCCGTGGTCGGCAGCGACACCGGCGGCATTCCCGAGATCATCCGTCACGGCGAGACGGGCCGGATCTTCAAGTCAGGCGATGCGGCGGCGCTGGCGGCGGCGGTTCGCGAAGTGATCGAGCAACGCGAGCAATCGTCCGCGATGTCCACCCGCGGCCGCGCCATGGTCGAGGAGCATCACAGCCTCGACGCGATGCTCGACAAGCTCGACGCGCTGTATCGGCGACAGCTTGGGTGAGAACCCACCAAGAAGCCGACCGAACCGCGACGCCTACGGCAGCGGCTGCTTCCAGATGGGAACCACGCGCTTCATCTCATCGATCAACCACTGGCACGCGGCGAATGCCTCGCCCCGGTGCGGCGCGACCACCTCGACCCAAAGCGACGGTTCGCCGACCTTCACCACGCCGAGCCGGTGAACGAGGCGCACGCTCTCGACCGGCCAGCGCGCGGCCATCTCGTCGAAGAGCTTGTGGAACTGGTGCTCCGCCATCTGCTGGAACGCCGTGTATTCGATGGCGGAGATGCGCTGCCCCTCCTCGTCGCCGCGCACGACGCCGGTGAAACACACCGCCGCGCCCAGGCCCGCGCCCAGGCGCCGCCGCGCGACGAGTGCCGCCTCATCAACCGGGTCGCTGGTGATGTTCAGCTCGCGCTTCATGAAACCGGCCATTGGGAATTGAACATCCGAAACTCATCCGCCCTGCACCGGCGGGAACAGGCTCACCACGTCGCCGTCCTTCAGCTCGTAACTGCGCGGCTGATACTCGACGCCGACGGCAATGAGCGTGGACTTGTCCATCGCGGCGAGCTTCGGGAAGCGCGCGTGCAGGCGAAGCATCAGGTCGCCGAGAGTCGCACCCGCCTGCAACTCCTCACCCGCCTGCCCGCAGCCGGTCAGGTCGGCGAAGTAGGAGTAGAATTGTATCCGGATGGTCACAGTGGAAACGTAATGCGTAACTCGTAAAACGTAAGTGCGGTCGGCTCAGGTTACGTTTTACGCATTGCGCCCTGCGCCTCACGTCCGATACGTCTCCGGCCTGAGCACGCCGACGAATGGCAGGTTCCGATACCGCTCCGCGTAGTCCAGCCCGTAGCCGACGACGAACATGTCGGGAATCTCGAAGCCCACGTAGTCCGCCTGAACGTCCTGCTCGCGCCGCGACGGCTTGTCCAGCAGCACGCAGGTCTTGATCTCGCGGGGCTTGAGTTCGGCCAGCTTGCCGAGCACGCACGAGAGCGTCTTGCCCGTGTCGAGGATGTCGTCCACAAGCAGCACGTCGCGCCCGCGCACTTCGAGGCGCAGTTCCTTGGTGAAGAACAGCTCGCGCGCCTGCGTGCCCTCGCGATAACTGGACACGCCCATGAAATCGAGCCGCAGAGGCATGTTGAGGTGACGGATAAGATCGGCGAGGAACATCACCGTGCCGTTGAGCAGGGAGACAACCACGAGATCCTTGCCGGCAAAATCCCGCTGGATGCCGCGCGCCAGTTCGCGCACGCGCCGGGCAATCTGCGCGCGTGTGATGAGCACGGTCTGCACTTCCTTGCGCAGACGCAACGGCACGCGGAGTGTCGGCTGGGGCGTGGGTTTGGCGACCATCGGAATCGTTCAACCAGTCCGGGTCAGATGTGCTTCGAGTCGTGCTCGTCCTTCACCGCGTAGCCGGTGTCCTGCCGCCTGAAGTTCACCTCGTTCTTCTTGCAGTAGGCGGCGAAGACGTCGTCCGCGCTCATGCCCAGCACTTGCGCGAGGCTGATGAGGAAGTGGAACAGGTCCACCACCTCGACGCGCGCGTTCTGCTCGTCGAACTTCTGATACTTCGCCCACCACTTCCACGGGACGCTGTCGGTGAGCTCGGCCATCTCCTGGGACATCGCGCGGCAGTAGTTGAGCACCCACTTGGTCTTCTCCTCCTCGCTCATGCCGTCGGTGCGGACGCCGATGCGTTCGTTGAGCGACTGCTGCATGCGGAACAGTTCGCGAAGCTGGTCGGGTCGTTCCATGCGCGAAAGATGGAGTTCCAGGCTCCCAGTGCCAAGTTCCAAGTTGCCGAGTTTCCCACGCCACCGGGAGCGCATCGCGCGGAACTTCGAACTTTGAACTTTGAACTTCGCGAAGTGTCCACCTATAACCTCACCATGCTGCCGACGATGATCCTTACCGCCGTCGCGAACGCCCCCGCCCTGATGGCCGCGGTGACGACGAATGCCGTGCCATCGGCCGCGAAGGGCGCGGCGGGGTTTCCGCTCTTCGCAGGCGGGCCGATGCTGTGGGTGCTGCTGCTCACCAGCGCGGTGGCGATCGCGGTGTTTGTGGAGCGGCTGCTTCACTATCACCGCGCGCAGATCAACTCGGCGGAGTTCCTCAACGGCGTGCGCACCGTCCTCAAGCGCGACAACGTGGTCGAGGCCATCTCGATTTGCGACGCCACGCCCGGGCCGGTCGCCCGGCTCGTGAAGACGGCCATTCTCGCGCGCGACCGCGGGCGCGAGGGCGTGCGCGAGGCGCTCGAGGGCGCCGGCCTCGTGGAAGTGCCGCGGCTGGAGGAGAAGCTGAACCTGCTCGCGACCATCGCACAGATCGCGCCGTTGATGGGCCTGCTGGGTTCGGTGATGGGTTTCATCAGCATGTTCAGCGTGTTCCAGAGCGAGGGGCAGTTCACGCACACCAGCAAACTCGCGAGCGGGGTGTGGGAAGCGCTCATCTGCACCGCCGTCGGCCTTGCCATCGCGATCCCGTGCCACGCGGGATACAATTACCTCGTGAGCCGCGTGAACAAGATCGTCCTCGACATGGAAAAATGCTCGACGGAAATCCTCAACCTCGTAACGGAAAGGCCCGGCCCGAAAGACGGCGGCCGCTAGCCGGCGGCCCCGGGCGCAAACCGAATGCGATTCACCCGCAACGCGAAGATTCTCCGCACCCAGCTCGACGTCGCGCCGTTCGCGTGCGTTTTCGTGCTGCTGCTCATGTTCACCCTGCTCCAGCCGAACTTCGTGTTCACCACGGGCGTGCGGATCGAACTCCCGGCGACGGACGCGCTTCCCGGCACGCTCAACCCGACGCTCGTCGTCGCGGTGGACCACGCCGGCCAGCTCTACTTTGCGAACCAGGTCGTGACCGAGGCCGATTTGCAAACGCAGCTCACGGCGGCATCGGCCCGCTATCGCGCCATCCGCCAGGACCTCACGCTGGTGGTGCAGGCGGACAAGACGGTGCCGCACGAGCGACTCGTGCGGCTGGCCGAAGTGGCTCGGGCCGCGGGCATTCGCGAGGTGCTTCAAGCAACGCGGCCTTCACTTCACGCGCCCCGCAACGGACCGTGAGCGGATTGGCTTCCGTCTGTCGCGTCCGGAACGTCTGGCCGCACTCACCGCGGCCGGAGCCCACCCGGGGCGCGAGCATTGCGCGGCCCGGCGCTTTGTGGGACAACTTGCGCGCACCATGAACCCGGCTGCCGCGGCTCCGTTGCCGCCCAACCCCTACAACCCGCTGGCGTGGATCACCGGCAACCCGGAGATCGGCGAGGGAACCTGGATCGGCGCGTTCACGCTGATTGATGGACAGGGCGGGCTCAGGATCGGCCGCGGATGCGACATCAGTTGCGGCGCGCAAATCCTCACGCACTCGACCGTCCGCCGCTGCCTCACCGGGCGGGCGCACGCAGCGGTGGACCGCCAGCCCACGGAGATTGGCGACCACTGTTTCATCGGCACGCACGCCGTGGTGCTGATGGGCGCGAAAGTCGGTCATCACTCCGTCATCGCCGCGGGCGCGGTGCTGCGCGAGGGAATGGAAGTGCCGCCCTACTCGCTTGTCGCGGGCGTGCCGGCGCGCGTGGTGCGTTCCGTGAAGGACGATGTCGAGCGTTGGAAGACCGAGGCAAAGGCGGGTCGCGCATGAACAAGCTCTCACTCGTCATCGCCGCCTACAACGAGGAGGAGAACCTGCCGGCCCTTCACGAGCGCCTCAGCGCGCTCGACTGGAAGGCGCTCGACCTCGAGGTCGAGTTCGTGTTCGTGGACGACCACTCGCGCGACCGCACGCCCGAGATGCTGCGCGCGCTTGCCGCGAAGGACCCGCGGGTGAAATGGCTCCGCTTCTCGCGCAATTTCGGCTCGCACAAGGCCTTCACCGCCGGGCTTGAACACGCGACAGGCGAAGCCGCGGTGATTCTCGCCGCCGATTTGCAGGACCCGCCCGAGACCGTGCCGCAGCTCGTCGAGACGTGGCGCGCCGGCGCGAAGGTCGTGTGGGCCGTGCGAGGCGAGCGCGAGGGCGAGAGCGCGCTGAACAAGTTCTTCGCGGGGCTTTATTACGAGTTGATGCGCCGATACGCCGTTGCGGAGCTGCCCAGGACGGGCGCGGATTTCCTGCTCGTGGACCGGCTCGTGATGGAGGCGCTGCGCAACGCGCCCGAGCGCAACACATCGCTGCTCGTGCTGATCCAGTGGATGGGGTTCGAGCAGGCGAGCATCACCTACACGAAGGCCGCGCGCCGCGCGGGCGCGAGCAAGTGGAGTTTTTCGAAGCGGCTGCGGCTCGCGCTGGATTCGTTCGTGAGCTTCAGCTACGCGCCGATCCGGCTGATGAGCGCGAGCGGGATGCTTTTCGCCCTGCTCGGATTTGTTTACGCGACGTTCCTCATCGTGCGGCGCATTTTCTTCGGCGCGCCGGTGGAAGGCTGGACCGCGCTCATCTGCGTGGTGCTCGTGCTGTCCGGAGTGCAGCTGCTCATGATCGGGATGCTCGGCGAATATCTCTGGCGCACGCTCGAGGAAAGCCGCGGCCGGCCGCGCTACATCGTCGAGTCAAGTCACGGCATCGAGGCCCGGCGGAGTGCGTGACGCGCGCCGGCGCGCCCGCTCCGCGGTCTGCCGCACTCAGTCCCCCACCGGGTCGGAGCATTCCATCACGAGATGCGTGTAGGGAATGCGCAGCAATCCGGTTGTGACCGTCGGCTGCACCTTGCTGAAGACGGCGCGGGCCAGTGCGAGATAAGCCGCTTGCCCGCGCACGAACTGGCCGCGGTCCCGTTTGAGAAGCCAGCGGGCCACCGGCGATTGCCCCTCGACGAGGCAGCCATCCAGCGTCACGAGCCGGCCGCCGGGTTTGAGCGCGGCGGCGGCGACACGAAACAAGTCGAGCGCCTCCGCGTCCGTCAAGTGATGCACCACGCCCGTCGCGAGCACGAGGTCGAAGCCCGCGTATTGCTTCACCTGCTCCGCGTCCACCGCCTCGACGTGAAATGTTCCGCGCCCGCCGAACCGCTTTCGCGCGGCCTCGATGTAATCCGCGCTCAAGTCAAACCCGTGATACTCCACGGGCGGCAGCGCCTCGAGGATGTCCGCCGGGCCGCAGCCGATGTCGAGCACGCGGTCGCCCGCGCGCGGCCGGATGTGCTGTTCGATGTGGACCCGCCTGCCGCGCGCCGCCCCGATGAGGCTGGAGAAGCCCCTGTAAACTCCGGCTCGGGCAAGAAGGTCACGAAGCATGGCGGCTGGTTCAAACGACGCGACGCTGTCCGTCCGCCCTGCACCCGCGCAAGGTTTTTCCCGGGCCGATTCCCGGTCCCGTATCCGGGGTCTTCGCAGTGACGGTGCGGATCCACTCCGGATTCTCGAGATACCAACGGACGGTCTCGCGCAGGGCATCGTCGAACCGATGCGCGGGGCGCCAACCGAGTTCACGCTCGATCTTCGCCGGATCCATCGCGTATCGGCGGTCGTGTCCGGGTCTGTCAGCGACGAACGAGATGAGCTGGCGCGACGAGCCGGCCTGCCTCGGGCGGAGTTCGTCCACGAGGTCACACACGCGCTCAACGAGTTGGAGGTTCGTCAGTTCGTTCCGCGCGCCGATATTGTAGGACTCGCCCGCGCCGCCGCGCTCCACCGCACGCCACAGCGCCTCGGCGTGGTCGCGGACGAACAACCAATCCCGCACATGCAACCCGTCGCCGTAAACCGGGACCGGCTTGCACGACGCAAGATTCCGGATCGCCACGGGCACGAGCTTTTCTGGATACTGAAACGGGCCGAAATTGTTCGATGCCCGCGTGATCACTGCGGGGAAACCGTGAGTCCGATGCGCGGCGCGCACAAGCAGGTCACCCGCGGCCTTGCTCGCGGCGTAGGGGGAATTGGGCGCGAACGCCGACGCCTCCGTGAACGCGCCGCCGCCGGCAAGGCTGCCGAACACCTCGTCGGTCGAAACGTGCACGAATCTCCCGCCCGGCGCGGCGGGCCCCCAATGCTCGCGACATGCCTCGATCAGATGAAAGGTCCCAAGAACATTCGTCTCGATGAAAATCCCGGGCGACGCGATCGACCGGTCCACGTGCGATTCTGCGGCAAGGTGGAGCACGTGAGTGATGTCGTGGCCGCGGACGACCTGTCGCACCGCGGACTTGTCGCGCAAGTCCGCGCGCACGAACTGGTATTTGGGATGGGCTTGAACATCGGCCACGGTCTCCAAGTGTCCCGCGTAAGTGAGCGCGTCGAGATTGACGAGGCGCGCCACCCCGGGCCGGTCGATCACATGGCGGATGACGTTCGATCCGATGAATCCGCAGCCGCCCGTGACAAGAAGATTCATGCGTCGCGGCCGTGGAGGTGAAGCGTCCCGTTCATACCGCGGGTGGTTTATCACCCGCCGGGCTTCACTGCGAGGGCGGAGACGAGGGGCGACGCCGGCGGGATTCAGATTCCCCTTCCGCGCAAGCCTGCGGTTTGGTTTACTCAGGCGCGGTGAAACCGGGAGTGACGATCTGGGACAGGCTGAGCCGGGGCGTTTGCTGCCTGCTGCTGGTGGCCGGCATTGCGTTTGTCGTGATCAAGTATCTGCCGCTCATTCACCAGCAGGAGCGCATGCGCCGGGTGACTTACGAGCAGGAGCAGCAGCTTCAAGCCGAAGCCGCGGAGGAGCGGCAGTTGAAGGCCGCGGACCACGCCTCGCGCAACGACCCACGGACCGTTGAACGCCTCGCGCGCGAACGGCTCGGCTACGCCAAGCCGGGCGAGACGGTCATCCGATTCGAGGGCGCCACCACCAACGCGATGCCGGCCGCGCAATAAGCCGCCGCGCGCGGTCAGTCCTGTGGATACACGAGGATCCGGTCGTGCACGACGACCACGAGGTCGTTCTTCCCGTCGCCCGTCACGTCCACGATGAGCGCCTCGCGCGGTTCGGGCAGGTCGCTGCGGCGGCTGCGAAAGGTCCGCTCCTCGAACACCTGCCAGCGGTTCGCGGGCGTGAGCTTGTGCGGCGGGTCAAACGTCACCAGGTCGAGGTGATTCTTCGCGGTCTCGAGGAAAACGAGGTCCTTGCGGCCATCCTTGTTCAAGTCGCCCGTCACCACGTCCATGAGCCGGCCGTCCTTGATCGGCGTTTCGTAGCTGTCGAGTTCCTTCAACTCCCACACGTTGCCGTGCAACGCGAGCGAGGCCGCGGCGTTGAGCCCGATGAAGCCGAGGCTCGCAGGTTGCGTCCCCGCGCCGGCGATCGGCGCGAGCGCATTGAAATCGGTGACCGGCAGCGGCGCATTTTTCACGATCTGCCACACGCCCGCGGAATCCCGCTCGCAGGCGGAGAGTGACTTGCGCTCGGCATCCAGCAGGAAAAGGACGGTCTGGCTCCCGGTGCGCAGCGCGAATGCGGCGACGATCCGCGAATTCGGCGCGGCCCCGTTGATCTGCTCCTTCACCGTGAAGGTCCACGTGGACTTCGCGTCGCCGCCCGCGGGTCTGGACTCGCGCGCGAGCACGACGGCGCGGACGAAGTTCTTCTGCGCGAGCAGCAACTCGGGCTTGCCGTCGCCGTCCACGTCCGCCGCGCTGAACCACGGCTGCTCGGTCGCGCCCCCGGGCGGCGTCACGTCCACTTCCTCGAAGTCCTTGTCCGCGGCTTGCAGCAGGAGCTTCAACTTTTCATAAGGCGTGAGGATGGCGAGGTCGGGCAAGCCGTCCTGGTTCGCGTCGTGAACGGCGAGCGCGGCCGGGTTCGACTTGAATGACTCGGCGAGCTTCTGCTCGCGGCGCGCGCCGTCCGCGGAGTGGACCTGCAGCGCGCGGCGGCCGTCGTGGTCCACGATGAGCGCAAGCACGGGACGGGCGCCGGGCTTGAGCGCGCCCGCGGCGAACGCGAGCGGCTTGCCATCGGTCGGGAGGATTCGCGGGAAGCCGACGCGGCCGTTCGGCTCGAGCCGCGTCACGCCGGCCTGCCGCTCATCCGCGCTGAGCAGAAAAATCTCCGGCCGGCCGTCGCCGTCCCAATCCGCGATCGCGACGTCGCTCACGCCCGTGAAAGTCGGGGACCGCCGTGTGGCGCCGAAGCTGCCGTCGGCATTCTGCAGCGTGATCGCAAGCTGGCCGCTCTCCGGCTCGGCCACGACAAGGTCGGTGAGCTTGTCACCGTTCACGTCGGCCCACGCGACGCCACGGCGGGATTTCTCGGACTTGCCGAGCGGCGTGACGGCGAACTGGCCGAGCTTGAATGTCGCCAGCAGCGGCCCGGCGGGCTTCTGGATGAAGTTGGCCACCGATGCGCGGCCCGAGTTTTGCGCGATCGTGATGATCTCGGCGCGGCGGTCGGCGTCGAGATCATCGGCCCAGTAGGCGCGCACGGGCGGGTGCTGGAAGTGCACCTCGGGCCCGAGTTGTCCATCGGAAAGCTGGAGCCGGAACCGGAACGGCACGGCGTTGTCCCAGTTCACGAGCAACAAGTCGTCCCGCCCGTCGCCGTTGATGTCGAGCACCTGCGCGGCCTTGATGCCGCCGGTGAACGGGATCTTCACCGGCTCGGCCAGCCCGTGGTCGGCCTTCTGCGCGATGAACCACAGGTGCGTTTCAGCCAGCAGCAGCAGGTCCGTGCGCCGGTCGCCGTTGAGGTCGCCGTGCGTGAGCGCGCCCGCGGTGGTCTGCCCGTCGTCGAGCGGGATGCGCCGCGGCTGGCTCCAGCCGTTGGTGCCGCGGTTGGTGAGCACGATCAACTCGCGCGGCTCACCGTAGTAGGCGATGTCGGGCCGGCCGTCGCCGTTGAGATCGGTGACGGCGAGGCTCGTGATGCGCTTCTCCGAGGCGATCGACTCGATGCGGAAACGCGCGTCGGCGGGAAGCTCGTTGAGTTCGCGCTTCGCGGCGCGGGCACGCGGCGCGGGGTTGGTGCGGCCGGTTTGGTTGTAGAGCAGCGCGATCTTCGACTGCGTGTTGTTTGCGGTGATCAAGTCGAGCCTGCCGTCGCCATCGAGGTCGGCAGCGGCGAGGCCGACAATCTGCGGCGACAACGGGAAGATTTCCGGACCGGCGAAGCTGAAGCGGTTCGTCGCGGCGTCCGCGGCGCGAGTCGTTGTTGTCGGACCGACCGTGGCCGCAAGCAACAGGACGGGGAGAAGTTTCATTCGGGTGCGCGGCAGGATACGGGCGCGACGTGTCCGGCTCAATCCCCAACTCGGCCAACCGACGCCCCGCGGCTTGAATTCACCGGACGCCTTCCCCACACTCCCGGCGTGCTTTTCCCCGTGCCGGCCTTTGATTCCCGATGCTTCGGTGCCGACGCATGAAGGCACGCCTTGCATGGCCACTCGCGGCCGGGTTCGCCGCGGCGATCTCGTCGGCGCTCCTGCTCTCGTGCTCGAGCGTCCGGCGCACGGTTGCGATCCCGCCGCAAGTCGAGGGCGCGCACTTCACCGGCAACCGGTCCTGCTCCGAGTGCCACACCAACTACACGCGCGTGTTTGCCGCGAGCGCGCACGGGAAGTTCCATCGCGAATCCGGGCGCAGCGCGGGCATGACCGGTTGTGAGTCCTGCCACGGGCCCGGCAGCCGCCACATCGCATCAGGTGGCGACCGGCGTTGGATCGTCAACCCGCGCGATGACGCCAAGGTTTGCCTCGACTGCCACCTGCAAACGCACGCGGAGTTCAACCTCCCGCATCATCACCCGCTCGGCGGGGGCCGGCTGAACTGCGCGCACTGCCACGACCCGCACGGCGCGGACATCCGCAAGCCGTCGCGCGGCCTCGCGCTCGCGCGGCTCAACGAATCGTGCGCCGAATGTCACCGCGAGCAGTCGCGGCGGTTTGTCTTCGAGCATCAGGCGCTTCGCGAAGGCTGCACCACCTGCCACAACCCGCACGGGTCCATCAACGCCAAGCTGCTCACGCAACGCGACGCGAACCTCTGCCTCCGCTGTCACGCGCAGGTGCAGGGCGCGGGTTTTCCGGCGGGTGAGATTTACATCGGCTCCACGCGCCACACCGATTTCATGCGCCGCGGCACCTGCTGGTCCGCGGGGTGCCACACTTCAATCCACGGGTCCAACGCGGACCACAAGCTGCGATACTGAATGAGCGCGCGGGGTGACATCACGGGGAAGGATCCGGTTTCCAGCGTTCCGCATTCCGCATCGCGCATCCCGCATCTGGCCATCGCTCTTTGTCTCACGTCCCTTCGTCTGTTCTCCGCCCCGCCCGATTTCTCAAAACTTCCGCCCGCGTCCGAAGCGCCGGTGGAGTTCGCGCGCGACATCCAGCCGATCTTCGAGAAATCCTGCCTCCGCTGCCACGGCGCCGCGCGGCCGAAGGGCCGCTTCCGCCTCGACAACGCGGCGTCCGCGCTCAAGGGCGGCGCGGGCGGCGTGGCGCTGATTCCCGGCCACAGCGCAAGGAGTCCGCTCATCCACTACGTCGCGGGACTCGTCGAAGACATGCAGATGCCTCCGAAGGGAAAGGGCGAGCCGCTCACGCGGGAGGAGATTGGAACGCTGCGCGCGTGGATCGATGCAGGCGCCGCATGGCCGGCCGCATCGGCCACGTCCAGCTTCAGCCACGGCATCGCGATGTTCATCCGCGGCGTGGGCGTGAGCGGAAACGAGCGTGTGTTCCGCGAGCACTGGGGCTTCCGCGAAGGGCTCGGCGCGGGACTCGAGCGCCTCGAACTCTCGCAGCAACCCGACCCCGACACGCGCCTCACGCTCCACGCGCGCGCGCTGCCACTCGACGACGACTACCGCATGAGGCTCGCGTGGGAGCGCGGCGACGCCGGATTCGTCCGCGGCGGCATCGAGCAGTTCCGCCGCTACTACCACGACACGGGCGGCGACTACGCGCCGTTCGGCACGCCGTCCTTCAGACTCGGGCGCGATCTTTCGCTGGACACGGGCCGGGCGTGGATCGAATTCGGCCTCACCCGGCCGGAGTTGCCCCGGATGGTGGTCGGTTACGAATACCTGTTCCGCGACGGCGCGATGTCGACGCTCGAGTGGGGCGACTCCACGCAGGGCGGCGTGAACAAGGCGATCTTCCCGGCGTTCAAGGAAATCGCCGAGCACACGCACGTGATCCGGTTCGACCTCGACGCCGAACGCGACGGGACGCGCGTGGAAAACTACTTCCGCGCGGAATTCACCGGCCTTGCGACGCGCAAGAGCACGGTCAGCCTCGTGACGACGCCGGGCGCGGTGCCGGACCGGTTCGTGTCCACGCGCGAGGCGCATCGCGGCTTCCAGGGCACGGACACGCTGCGCGTCGAACGCGAGTTCAAGGAATGGCTCACGGGCTCCGCGGCGTATTTCTACTCGCGCGTTTCGGCGGACGCAGCGTTGTCGCAGGTGACGACCGACCTCGCCGGCGCCACGGTGGATGGCGAGCGGTGGTTCGCGAACCAGCTCTTGCTTGAGCGGGAATCTCATCTCATGAGCGCGAGCATCCTCGCCGGGCCGTGGCGCGGCTTGACCGTGTCCGCCGCGGCGCAGGGCGAGTTCACGCGCCAGCGCGGGTTGGGCGATGCCGACCGGCAGGTCGTGTTCTTCGGCGTTCCGTTTCCGGATGCCTCGCCGCAGCGCAGCGACCTGGACGTGCGCCGCGTGAGCGAGCATGTCGCGCTCCGCTGGACGGGTTTGCCGCACACGGTCGTCTTCGCCGAAGGCCGCTTTGAGCAGGAGGATCACGGCATCTTCGAGCAGCAACCCGCGGGCAACGAGCCCTTTCTCCGGCGCACGGACGCGCTCGGAGACTGGCGCGAATGGCGCGCGGGAATCCACGCCGCGCCGTGGGAACGCGTGACGCTGAGCGTGACGGCCCGGCACCGGAGCAAGCGGACCGACTACACCCACATCGACCCGGTCGTCCCGGCTGCCGGGCATCCGTATCCGGGATTCCTGCGGCTGCGCGACACCGACACCGACGAACTCGAGGCGCGCCTCGCCCTTCGGGCCGCGAGCTGGTGGCGCACGACGCTTGCGTATCGCCTCACGGCCTCGGATTACACGACCGCGACCGATGGCTACCCGGCGCTGACGCCCGGCGGCGCGATCGCCGCGGGGAATTACGACGCGCACGTATGGAGCGCCGGACACCAGTTCGCACCGTGGAACGGTTGGTTGTTCCACGTCAGCGGCTCCTACGCCGAAAGCCGGCTGGCGACCGCACAAAACGGTGCGAGCTACGTGGTGCCATTTCGCGGCGGCGTGCTGAGCACCATCGCGGGCGTGACGTGGACGTTGAACGAGTCGACCGACTTGCGCGCAAGCCACACGTTTTCACGCGCGGACTACGGGCAGAACAACGTCGCGACGGGCTTGCCGGCGGGCGCGGAGTTCGAGCGCCACGGCGTTCTCGCCGGGGTGACCCGCCGCCTCGGCAAGCGCGCGACCGGCAACCTCCAATACGGCTTCTTCCAATACGCAGAGCCCGCCGCCGGCGCCGCCTACGACTACACCGCGCACGGCGTGTTCGCGACACTCACCCTGGCGTGGCCGTAGGTGCCGCCACGCGGGGCGGGCTCGCGCGCCGCATTGCAGTTGAATTCCCGCGCGCCTCCCCGACAATCCCGCGCCGTGGCCAGCAAGCACTTCATCGTCGCGACCGCCGGGCACGTGGACCACGGCAAGAGTTCGCTCGTCAAGGCGCTCACCGGCACGGACCCGGACCGCCTGCCCGAGGAGAAGGCGCGCGGCATCACGATCGATCTCGGCTTCGCGCACCTCCGGCTTGCACCTCCCAACGCCGGCGCCGCACAGCCCACCTTCGACGTCGGCATCGTGGACGTGCCCGGTCACGAGGATTTCGTGAAGAACATGGTCGCGGGCGTCGGCTCGATTGACCTGGCGCTGTTCATCGTGGCCGCGGACGACGGCTGGATGCCGCAAACCGAGGAGCACCTCCAAATCCTCACCTACCTCGGCGTGGGGCGCGCGGTCGTCGCGCTCACCAAGGCCGACCTCGCGCAGGACGAAGCCGCGAGCATCGCCGCGCTCCGCGCGCAGCTCGCGGGCACGCCGTTCGCCGGGGCGCCGATTGTCCCGACCTCGGTCGTCACCGGTCGCGGCATCGAGGAACTCAAGTCCGCCCTCGCCCGCGCGCTCGCGGACGCGCCGGGCTCGCGCGACATCGGCAAGCCGCGGCTGCCCGTGGACCGTGTGTTCACGCTGCGCGGCATCGGCACCGTCGTCACCGGCACGCTCATCGGCGGCGCGCTCAGGCGCGGGCAGGCCGTCGTGGTGCAACCCGGTTCGCGCGCGGCAAAAATCCGCAGCCTCCAAAACCACAGCAGCGACGTCGAGGCGAGCGTGCCCGGCACGCGCACCGCGGTGAACGTGCCCGACGTGCAGGGCGCGACCGCCGGCGTGGACGCCATCGCGCGCGGCGAAGTCATCACGCTCGCCGAATTCGGCGCGGCGACGGACACGTGGGACGTCGTCATCGAGAAGTCCGCGCGCCTTGTCAGCGTGCAGGCGGCCGATGAATCCGGCGCGCGCAGCAGAGAGCGGCCCGCCTTCAAGGTCGCCGCGGCGCGACCGCTCAAGGACGACACACTGGTGCGCGTCCATCACGGCAGCGGGAACACGCCGGCGCGCGCACAGTTGCTGGACACGAAGTCGCTCGCGCCCGGCGCCCGGGCGCTGGCGCAATTGCGTTTCGAGTCGCCCGTGTTCGCGTTCATTGGCGACCGTTTCATCATCCGGGACTGGTCGGAGCAGGCCACGCTCGCGGGCGGCATCCTGCTCGACCCCGACGCGAGCCGGCGGCAGGCGCGCAGCGCGGCGCGGCTGAAGTTTCTGCAGGCGCGCGCGTCCGCGCCGGATTCGCTGGACGCGCTCGTGCGCTCGCAACTCACGCGCGACGCCGCGCGCAAGCGCGCCGGGTCGCTCGCGAAGAGCCGATTTGGCGCGGCGGAAATCACGGATGCCGTGCACCGCGCCGTCGCGGAGAAGCACGCGCTGATGGTCGGCGAGTGGCTCGTGGACGCGGCCTGGTGGCAGGCGTTGCAGCAGCGCGCGGGCAGCCTGATTGAGGCGGCGCACAAGGCGCATCCCGACCGGCCGGGGCTTCCGCTCGGCGAACTGCGCACCGGCATGCTCAAGTCGCTGCCCGCGCCGGAGCTGTTCGACCCGCTCGTCGCGGCATTGTGCGCGGGCGGTTTCGCCCAGAGCGGCACTTCGATCCGGCGCGGCTCGCACAAGCTCGCGTTGCCGCCGCAGTTGCGGTCCGCGGGCGCGAAGGTCCGCGGCGCGCTCGCCGCGAAGCCGCTCGAACCGCCGTCGCGCAAGGAACTCGCGCCCGACGCACTCACGCAACAGGCGCTGCGCTACCTGCTCAACACGGGCGAGGCGGTGGAATTGGGCGACGACGTGGTGCTGCTCGCGGAGAGTTTCCACCGCGCGACCGAGGCGGTGAAGGCGCACCTTCGCGCGAAGGGGCCGGCGACGGCGAGCGACATCCGCCAGTCTCTCGGCACAAGCCGGCGCATCCTGATTCCGCTGCTCGAACGGCTCGACCGCGACGGCGTGACGCGGCGCGACGGGGACAAGCGGATGTTGAAGCAGTCGTGAGCAGTGCCGCGCGCTGCGAATTCAGGCGACGCCGTTGACGACATTGCGCGGCGGTTGGCCGAGGAGGACGCGGCGGACGTTTTCGCTGCCCTTGAGGCGCATATCGAGCAGGCCTTCCTCGCAGTAGAACGCCGCGTGCGGGTTGAGGATGAGCCTGTCGTGTGCGGGATGCCCCGGGTTGCGCCATGCCATCACGAGCGGGTCGTCGCCCGGCGGCGGCTCGGATTCGAGCACATCAATGGCCGCGCCGCCGAGATGGCCGTTGCCGAGCGCGTCGAGCACGGCGAGCCCATCCACGACGGCTCCGCGCGCGGTGTTCACCACGAACGCGCCCTTGCGCATCGTTCCGATGTTGTCTCGGTTCAGCATGTGGCGCGTGTCGGGTGTGAGCGGGCAGTGGAAGCTCAGCACGTGCGCCTGTGCGAGCAGGTCGTCGAGCGACTCGACGCGCCGGACGCCGAGCGACTTGTCACGGCCCTCGGGCGCAAAGGGATCGTAGAAGGCGACGTCCATGCCGAGCGCCTTCGCGCGCAGGGCTGACGCCGTGCCGATGCGGCCGATGCCCACGATGCCGAAGACGCGCCCGCGGAGCCGCCACGCCGGAGCGGCTTGCGTGTAGGACCACTCGCCGCGCCCGGCGCGCAGCCGGCTGTTGAGCCGGTGGAAGCCGCGCGCGAGCGCGAGCGCGAGGCCGATGGCGGAGTCGGCGACTTCCTCGGTGCCGTAGTCGGGCACGTTCGCGACGGCGATGCCGCGCGTGGCGGCAAACGCGTGGTCCACGTTGTCCACGCCCGCGCCACAGCGGACGATGAGCTTGCAGCGGCGGAGCCGGGAGAGGGTTTTCTGCGAAAGCCCAAGGAAGTGATAGACCATCACCGCGTCGGCGTCCTCGATGCGGCCGGCGAGTTCGTCCTCGTGGCGGCTGCAAAGCGCGGTCACGTCCGCAAGGTCGCCGAGGATGCGGCGCTCGTGGTCGAGCGGTTCTTCGAGGAAGTCGGTGACGACGACTTGGGGGCGCGCGGGCATGGAGCGTTCGCGCGCTAGCGGCCGGAACCCGTGAGGAAGCCGCCCTCCATCAGCGGCCACACGTGCTTGAAGACGGCCGCTCCCAGCACGCCGCCGATGACGGGACCGACGACCGGCACCCAGGCGTAGGCCCAATCGGAGCCGCCCTTGCCGGCAATGGGCAGCGCGGCGTGGGCTAGCCGCGGGCCAAGGTCGCGCGCGGGATTGATGGCGTAGCCCGTCGGGCCGCCGAGCGAAAGTCCGATGGCCCACACGAGCACGCCGACGAGCGCGGGGCCGAAGCCCTTGTCCCAGCCGAACTCGGGGCTGAGGTTGGCCTTCGTGCCGATGGCGAGCACGCCGAGCACGAGCGCGAATGTGCCGATGACCTCGGTGAGCAGGTTGAGGGGCAGGTTGCGGATGGCCGGGCCGGTGCAGAAGACGGCGAGCTTGGCGCCCTTGTCGTCGGTCGCCGCCCAGTGCGGATGATACGCGAGCCACACGAGCACGGCGCCCGCGAACGCGCCCGCGAGTTGCGCAAGGATGTAGCCGGCCACGAGCGAAGAGTCGAACTTGTCGATGGCGGCGAGACCCAGGGTGACGGCGGGATTCAAGTGCGCGCCGCTGAACGCGCCGACGGCATACACCGCCACGGTGACGCCGAGCGCCCAGCCCGCCGTGATGACGATCCAGCCGCCGCCATTGCCCTTGGACCGCGCGAGGACGACGTTCGCGACCACGCCGTCGCCGAACAGGATGAGCAGCATCGTGCCGGCGAACTCGGCGAGGTAGGCAGAGGGAGGATTCATGGGCGAGTGGGCTGACGCTACCAATCCGGTGCGGAGGCGTCCACGCGAAAGCGGCGCATGGCGGGCCTCGGCACGTGAAGTTCGCGCGGTTGACTCTTCAAGCGGCTTCGCGATGATGCGGACATGAATCCACGCCTCACCTCACCGCTCGCTGTCGGGTTGTTTGCCTCCATCGTCTCGCTCGTCCTGGGCGCTGACGCGACGAGATTCACGCCGCTCTTCGACGGCAAATCGCTCGAGGGCTGGGAGGTCAAGGGCGGCAAGGCGAAGTATGAGGCGCGGGACGGCGCGATCGTCGGCACGACGGTCGAGGGCAGCCCGAACACGTTTCTTTGCACGAGGAAGGATTACGGCGACTTCGAGCTCGTGCTCGACGTGAAGTGCGACAAGGCGTTGAACAGCGGCATTCAGATTCGCAGCCACACCTACGACAAGGAGACCGTCCCCGAGGGCGCGAAGAACAAGAAGGGACGGCCGGCGGGCACGGTGTTTGGCTACCAGTGCGAAATCGCCGAGTCGGAAAGGGGCACGTCGGGCAGTTTCTACGACGAGGCGCGGCGCGGGCGCTTCCTCGATGAACAGGAGAAGAAATCCGACGCGGCGAAGAAGGCGTTCAAGGACAACGAATGGAACACGTATCGCATCGTCGCGCAGGGCGCCCGCATCCGCTCGTGGGTCAATGGCGTGGCGTGCGCGGATTTCCGCGACTCGCTCGACAAGAGCGGGTTCATCGGCTTGCAGGTCCACAGCATCCGCGCGGGCCTCGGGCCGTTCTCGGTGCAATGGAGGAACATCAGGCTGCGTGAACTGAAGGCCGACGAACAGGTCGAGTGACTGGCGCGAGGCGCGGAGTCAACGAAACGAGTAGGACCACTGCGTGAAGAACACGTGCCGGTTCTCCCAGTCGCCACCGCCGCGGCTGCGCTCGATGTAGTAGTAGGCCCGGACGTCCGTCCTCGGCCCGAATTCCCACGAGATGCCCGCGGGCAGGACCCGATGGGCGCTGTTGCGGTTCGCCGACCAGTCGAAGAAGAACTCGTAGCTGTGAAAGAACCCCGCTGCCGGGAGCCACGCTCCCGCGGGATGTTCAAGCTCGAAGCGGTGCCGGGTTCGGAGGTTGTTGGCCTGACCTTCGAGCCACCGGTGTTCGAGGCGGGTCCGCGCGTTGAGTGTGAACCGGTCGCCGAGCGTGAAACTCGGGGTGACCGCTGCTTCCACGCGCTGCTGCTGCCTGAACACGTCGTGCCCCACCGCGGCCGAAAACGATTCGCTCTCGCTGAACACATGGTTGAGTTGCAATGAGAGATTGGTCCGGGCCTGCCATGTCACGCCCTGACGGAGCAGGTAGCGGCTTGGGTTCACCGTGCGGTCGGAAATCCCGAGTTCCGCGTAGCTGAAAAGGCTCACGGATTCCGTCAACGGGAATCGCAGTGTGAGGCCGGTTCGAAGTTGTGTTTCCTCGGCGCGTGATCCCGTTGCGACGCAGGCGCAAAGCGCAGCAAGAAGCCACCGGCTCCTGCGCGGTCGGAACCGGGGCGGAGACGAATGCGGCAGGCCGCCGGGCGCTCGCGCCGCGCCGGGGTGGGCACGCGGGAACGCCTCGATTCCGGCCGTCGGTCCCGGGTTCATCCCCACAACTGCCGGTCGAGCGTCCGGTATTGGATGGCCTCGCTCACGTGCTCGCTGGTGATGCGCCCGGAGCCTGCGAGGTCGGCGATGCTGCGGCCGACCTTGAGGATGCGGTCGTAGGCGCGCGCGCTCAGGTTCATGTCGGCCATCGCGAACTTGAGCAGCTCGTTCGCGGCGTCGTCGAGCGCGCAAAAGGCCTTCAGCTCCCGCGTGCCCATCCGGGCGTTGCACGTGATGCTCGGCTTGTCGGTGAAGCGCTCCTGCTGGATCCGCCGCGCGGCGATGACCCGCTCGCGGATGGCCGCCGAATGCTCGCCGGGGCGCGCGGCCTGCATCTCGCGGAACTTCACCTGCGGCACCTCGACGTGAAGGTCCACGCGGTCGAGCAACGGCCCGCTGATGCGCCCGAGGTAGTTTTGGATTTCGCGCGGCGAACTCTTCGACTCGTGCGGCATCTTGCCGTCGGGCGTGGGATTCATCGCCGCGAGGAGCATGAACTGCGACGGGAATGTCATCGTGCCCGCGGCGCGGGAGATGGTGACTTTGCCGTCCTCGAGCGGCTGGCGCATCGTCTCGAGCACGGTTCGCTTGAACTCGGGCAGTTCGTCGAGGAAGAGCACGCCGTTGTGCGCGAGCGAGATTTCGCCGGGCGTCGGGTTGATGCTGCCGCCGAGCAAGCCGGCGTCGCTGGCGGTGTGGTGCGGCGCCCGGAACGGCCGGCGCGTGACGAGCGCCCGGCCCGGCGCGAGCGCGCCGACGATGGAGTGGATCTTCGTGGTCTCGAGTGCCTCGGCGAGGGTGAGCGGCGGGAGGATGGTCGGCAGCCGTTTCGCGAGCATGGATTTGCCCGTGCCGGGCGGGCCGATGAGCAGGGCGTTGTGGCCACCGGCCGCGGCGATCTCGAGCGCGCGCTTGACGGATTCCTGCCCCTTCACCTCGGCGAAGTCCAGGTCGTCCTCGGCCGGCTGGTCGAACAATCGCGCGAGGTCCACGCGGGTGGGCGCGAGCTTGACGGAGCCTTCGAGGAATCCGGTGGCTTCGCGCAGGTTCTCGACGGCGATGACTTGCAAGCCCTCGACGACGGCGGCTTCGGCGGCGTTGTCCTTGTGGACGATGATGCCAGCCCTGCCGTCGGCCTTCGCGCGGAGTGCGATGGGCAGGACGCCCTTGACGCGACGGACGGCGCCCGTGAGGGCGAGCTCGCCGACAAGGACGAAGTTGTCGAGCTGATCGGTCTCGATTTGCTCGCTGGCGGCGAGCATGCCGATGGCGATGGGCAGGTCGAAGCTCGGACCCTCTTTCTTCACGTCGGCGGGCGCGAGGTTGATGGTCGTGCGGCCCATCGGGAACTTGAAACCGGAGTTGGTGAGCGCCGTGGTGACGCGGTCGCGGGACTCCTTCACTGCCACGTCCGGCAAGCCGACGATGACGATGACGGTCTCGCCCCAGCCTGCGTTGACCTCGACTTCGACCGGAAATGCCTCGATGCCTTGGACGGCGGCGGAGTAAACCTTTGAAAGCACGGGCGGGATGATATGGCCGGGGTGGCGGCGGGTCGCAACCAGAAAGACCCTCTTTCCCGGTTCCGGGCGGGCACCTGCGGAGATTTGCTGAGTTTTCCCGGCTTGTCATCCGGCACGACGCAGCACAGGATGCCACCGAAGCCTGAATGAAAACCGTTCTGGTCATCGACGACGACCGTGGTGCCCGCCTAGTCGTTCAATGGGCTTTCAAGAAAGCCGGCTGGCGAGTGCTCCAGGCGGAAGATGGCGAAGTCGGCCTCGCCATGATCGCCGAGCACAAGCCCGAGGTGGTGGTGTGCGACCTGATGATGCCGCGCTGCAACGGCTTCCAAGTCTGCCGGGCTATCCGCGCCCGAAACGACCAGGTCCGCCAGACCAAGATCGTCATCAGCACGGCGAGCACCTACGCCACGGACCGGCAGAATGCCTTCGAGGCCGGCGCGGATGACTACCTGACCAAGCCCATCGACCCCGAGGAAATGCTGCGCCTCGTCGAGGGGCTCACCAGCGGCGGGCCGAGCGGCACGACCTTCCAGCTCCGCAGCCAGCAGACGCCGCGCTCGAGTTTCGAGCACGCGGCCTCGCCGACGCCTTCGACGAACCAGCCGATTCGCGTGAAGTTCTGGGGCGTGCGCGGTTCGCTGCCGACTCCCGGTCCCGCAACCGCCTATTACGGCGGCAATACCGCGTGCGTCGAAGTGCAGGCCGACGGCGAGCGCATCATACTCGATGCGGGCACCGGCATCCGCCCGCTCGGGCAGGAGTGGGTGGCGAAGTATCCCGACGAACCAATCGCCGCCACGGTGCTCATCACGCACACGCATTGGGACCACATCCAGGGCTTTCCGTTCTTCATCCCGGCCTACAATCCGCGCAACCGCATCCGCATCCTCGGCCCGACCGGCGCCCGCAAGGGCCTCGAGCAGACGCTCGCCAGCCAGATGGAAAGCCCTTACTTCCCCATCACGATGCCGGAAATGCCGGGCAACATCAGCATCCAGGAATTGAAGGACCTCGAGTTCGCGGTCGGCAACGTCCGCGTGCAGGCACAGTTCATGAACCACCCGGGCATCTGCGTCGGCTACCGGCTGTTCACCAGCGCGGGTTCCATCGCGTTCATTCCGGACAATGAGCTCTTCGTGCGCCAAAAGAGCCAGACGGGCATCATGACCGAGAAGGAAGCCGAGACGCAGATCGACTACGCGCGCCGGCAGGACCAGAAACTCATCGAATTCCTGCGCGACGTGGACATCCTCATCATCGACGCCCAGTACGACGAGCAGGAATACCTCAAGCACGTTGGCTGGGGGCACTCGTGCGTGGACGACGCGGTGACCATCGCGAACAGCGCCGGCGTGAAGCAATTGTTCCTCTTCCACCACGACCCCGGCCACGACGACACGAAGGTCGCCCAAATGGCCGCGCACGGCCGGCAACTCGCCGTGAGTTCCGGCAGCAAGCTCAAGGTCGAAGCCGCACGCGAGGGCATCGAGGTGGTTCTCAAGCCCAAGCCCGCCTCCCGGCCCGCGCAAGTCGTCGCCGACGCGGTCGGTTGATCGCCCCGCAGTTCCGCTACTTGGCCGCGAAGTTGTAGAGACTCCCCTTTGTCCGCAGCAGCAGTTCCTTCCCCACCGCCACGGGCGACGCCGCGATCGCGCCGTCGAGCTTCGTGGCGTGGACAACGTCCACGACCGGGCCGTCCTTGAGCACGAGCACGTTTCCGCCGAGGTCCGCGGTGTAAACACGGCCGGCCGCGCCGAGCGGCGAGGCGTAGATGTTCCCCATGCCCTGCAAGCGCTCGGCGTCGAAGTGCGGCCTGCCGGAGCGCGCGTCGTAGCACGAAAACGCGCCGCTGAGCCGCGAGAAGAAATACAGCCGGTCCCCATAAAGCAGCGGCGACGCCACGTAAGGCGTGTTGCGCGAAAGCGTCCACACGATGGCGTCGGCCTTTTCCGTCAGGTTGCCGGAGTGGCCGAGCCGGATCGCCCGGAGTGCGGTCGTCGTGTAGCCCGTCATGCAATACAACACGCCATCGAGCGTCACCGGCGTCGGGATCGTGTTCGCCCCCATGCCACCGCACTCCCAGAGTTCCTTGCCATTCGCAAGGTCGTAGCTGCGGATGATGCCCGAGCCGCTCACGACCACCTGCGGCTTGCCCTGATGCTCGACGACGAACGGCGTCGTCCACGATGTCGGTTCGTTGCGCTCGGTGCGCCAGAGTTGCGAACCGGTGCGTTTGTCGAGCGCGGCGACGAAGTCCGAGCCCGCGTGGTCCCAGTTCACGAGCAACGCGTCGCCGTGCAGCGCGGGCGAGGCGCCCTCGCCCCACTGCGGCTGGAAGCGCATCGTGCCGAACTCCTGTTTCCATTTGAGGTTGCCGTCGAGGTCGTAGCAGTGCAGCCCGCGCGACCCGAAGAACGCGTAAAGCCGCTCGCCATCCGTGACCGGCGACGCCGCGGCGAACGCGCTCGTGCCGTGGCGCGGTTCGTGCGGGACTTCCTCGCGAGCGGTCGTTTGCCACAGCGTCCTGCCCGTCGCGCGGTCAAGGCAAAGCACGGTGAATTGATAAAGTTCCGTCGGTGCCGCGCCGCCGCCGAAACCGCCGCCGAAACCGCCCTTGCCCTTGCGCCCGCCCTGCGGCGACGGCTGCGCGCCGGCCTTCGGCGCCGGCGTCTCGACCTTCGCCGCGGGCGCGGGCCCGCCGGCCTTGGCCTCGGGTTTCCTTCCCGTGTTCACGGCCGTGGTGAGGAAAACCCTGTTGCCCCAGACGACGGGCGTGGAGATGCCCTCGCCGGGAATGGCAACCTTCCATTTGAGGTTTTGCGATTCGCCGAACTCCGCGGGCGGCGTGGCGTTCGGCGCGACACCGTTGCCGAGCGGCCCGCGCCACTGCGCCCAGTTGTCGAGCTGCGCCTTGGTCGGCTGCGCGGCGGGAAGCGCGACCGCGGAAGTCAGGAGTGCGAGGGCGAGGGTGGCTTTCATGGTGTCGATGGGATGAGTTGGCTGTTCAACAACGCGACGGTTGAATGGTTTCGGTCGCCGCGCCCCGGACGGCGCGGATCAAGGATTCACCGGCAACCGCGCCGCGAGGTCGCGCGCGAACTCGACGAGTTTCAAATCGCGCCGGAGGTCGGCGAACTGAAACGAGGGCATCCCGCTTTGCGCCTGCCCGAGCAGTTCCCCCGGGCCGCGCCATTCGAGGTCGGCCTCGGCGATGCGGAAGCCGTCGGTCGTGTCCGCGAGGACCTTGAGCCGCTGCTTCGCGCCCTCGGCTTGAAGGTCCGCCACGAGGATGCAGAAGGACTCGTGCGCGCCGCGCCCGATGCGGCCGCGGAGCTGGTGGAGTTGCGCGAGGCCGAACTGCTCCGCGTTTTCGATCACCATCACGGTCGCGTTCGGCACGTCCACGCCGACCTCGATGACGCTCGTCGTCAGGAGCGCCTGCACGCGGTTGGCGCGGAAGTCCGCCATCACTCGCTCCTTCACGTCAGACGGGAGCCGGCCGTGCAACAGCGCGACGCGGTGCGGCGCACACTCGCGCTGGAGCGAATCGAAACCGGCCTTCACCGCCTTCGTGCCGGTCCGCAGGTCCTCATCCTCGACACGCGGATAAACCACGTAAACCTGCCGCCCCTCGGCCAGTTTCCCTCGCACAAACCCCCACACTTTCGCGAGCGTCTCCGCCCCGCGCAAAAAGGTCCGGATGCGCCCGCGCCCCGGCGGAAGCTCGCGGATGACCGACGAATCGAGGTCGCCGTAAAGCGTCAGCCCGAGCGTGCGCGGAATCGGCGTGGCGGTCATCACGAGGAGGTGCGGAAAGCGGCCCTTGCGAACGAGCGCCTCGCGCTGCGTGACACCGAACTTGTGCTGCTCGTCGATCACCACGAGGCCGAGATTCGGAGGCGCGAACCCCGGTTCGAGCAGCGCATGGGTGCCGATGAAGAGCGAGCCGTGGCGCGTGGGGCGTGGGGCGTGACGATCCGCGGGCGGCGCGGCTTCCTGCCCGTCACGGTCCGCAGACCATGCCTCGCGCTCCGTTTTCCGGCTTCCGGTGAGCAGCGCCACGCGCACGCCGAGCGGCTCAAGCCACGCGGTGAAGTTGCGCCAGTGCTGGTCCGCGAGGATTTCCGTCGGCGCCATGAGCGCGACGTTGAAGCCGCCCTCGATGGCCATCAGCGCCGCGCACGCGGCCACGGCGGTCTTGCCCGCGCCGACGTCGCCCTGCAGGAGGCGGCGCATCGGCTTCCCGCTGCCGAGGTCGCGCCGGATGTCCCGAAGCACCGCCGTCTGCGCGCCGGTGAGCGTGAAGCCGAGGCGCGCGAGGAACGGCTTGATGAGCGTGTTGTCGCCGGCGCACGGAAGTCCGCGCGCATTCGCCAACAACCGCCCGCGGCGACGGCGCAGTTCGAGCTGGAGCGCGACAAGCTCGTCAAGCGCCAGCCGCTGCCGCGCGAGTTCGGCCTGGAACATCTCATCCGGAAAGTGGAGACAGCGCACGGCCTCAGCGCGCGAGGGCCACATGAGCAGCGCGTCCGCGCTCGCGGGCAGCGGCATTTCGTGCTGCACGCCGCCGCGCGTGCGGGGCGTCAACGGCGTGGTCACGACCGTCCCGGTGATGCCCGCCCACGGGTCGGCGAACTGCCCGCCGCACGACGCGAGCGCGCGCCACATGAGGCCGCGCAGGACGCGTTGCGCGAGCCCCTCGGTTAGCGGATAGACGGGGACGATGCGGTGGACGTGGATTGAGGCTTCCTCGCCGGCTTCGATCACCTCGGTCTCGGGATGGTCCATCGTGCGCGGCTTGAGGGAGACGGGCCTTCCATGCGCGACAACTTGGTCGCCAACCTTGAAGTAGCTCTCCATGAACGGCAAGTTCCACCAGCGGCAATGAAGACGCGCGGTGCCGTCATCAAGAATGAGCTCGAAGATGGACTTGGTCCCTTTGCGAAAGGACTTCACGCCCATCGCGACGACCTTGCCGGAGACGGCGGCGGCTTCGCCCGCGGCGAGCTTGGATATGGGGAGCCCCTGCCGGCGGTCCTCGTGCCGGCGCGGCGCGAGCAACAGCAGGTCGCGAAGCGTGTGAAGGCCGAGACGCGCGAGTTGCGCCGAGCGTCCGGGGCCGACGCCGGGAAGGCGCGCGAGCGGCGCATCGAGCGGGGGCGGCTTCGCCTCGGGCATGGGCCCAGCGTAGTGGAACCCGCGCGCGCGAGCAAAGCGGCTAGTGGCCGCTTCCGGCCGGCCGGCAGCAGGACTTGCGCGGGGTTTTCTGTTGAGGTTCGCCCTGCCGCGAATAAGCTCGCCCCGTTTCGTCCGTGAAACCCGACGCGCTCGCCCCTTTCGAATTCGCCCCGTGGCCGGTCCTGCTCGTGGACCCGGTCGGGGTGGTGCGCCAGTTCAACAGCGCGGCGGCCGCGGCGTTCGGCGACTCGCTCCGGCAGAATGACTCGGTGCTGCAAAGCGTCTGGTTTCCGCAGAACTCCATCCGCGCGGAGGTTTTCCTCGCGCACATCGACGACGTGTCGGCGCGGCTCATCCAGCTCAAGTTCCGGACCAAGGACGGGCTCTACTCGCAGTTCACCGTATGCGTGGCGCCCCTCGGCCGCGATGCGCGGGCGACGGTCGTCCTGCAACTTCTCCCCGCCGTGGAGGCGCCGGCGGCGCCCGCACCGGCAACCAAGACCGAGGCGGCCGATGCGAGCCTGAAGCAGAAGTTCGCGATCGCGATGCAGCTCACGCGGACGGTCGCGATGGATTTCAACAACGCGCTCACGAGCATCCTCGGCCACACGTCGCACGTGCTGGGCCGGCTGGAGGCGGGCAGTCCGTGGCGTGCCTCGCTGCTGGAGGTCGAGAAGGCCGCAGCGCGGGCAGCCGCCATTTCGCACGACTTGTCGAACTTCAGCCGTCAGGAGAAGGACGCGTCCCCGCAGCACGAGGGCAACCTGAACGACGCCATCCGGCGTGCGACGGGCGCATTTCGCACGCCGGCCAACTGCCGCATCGAGTGGGAGGTGCACCTCGAGAACCACCTCTACACCGCACGCTACGACGACACGAAACTGCAAAACGCCTTCACGAAGATCCTCGAGAACTGCGTCGAGGCGCTCGGCGGCCAGCACGGGCGCGTGAGGGTCGTTTCATTGAACCGCGACCTCGCCGCCCCGGTGCAGGACGCGAACATCACGCTTCCCCCCGGCAGTTACGTGAGCGTAGAGGTATCCGACACAGGTCCGGGAATCCCGGCCGACGCGCTGCCGCATGTCATCGAGCCGTTTTTTACGACCAAGCCGGGCCACCGGGGCTTGGGGCTGGCGTGGGCTTACGGCGTGGTGACCAATCACGGCGGGCATCTGGCCATCTCGAGTGAGGCCGGCCACGGAACCTCGGTTCGATTGTATTTGCCGGCGAGAAAGGCTGTTGTTTTCGACGCGACATTCAACGAAGAGGACTTCTACGGCACGCAGACGATCCTGATGGTGGACGACGAGGACTTGCTGCTCACCATGGGGCAGATGGTCCTCTCGAGCTACGGCTACACCGTGCACACGGCCGACAGCGGGACCAAGGCGATCGAGATCTTCGCCAAGGTGGGACCGCAGATCGACCTCGTCATCACCGACCTCGTCATGCCCAACATGAGCGGCCGCGAACTGGTGGACCGCCTCCGCGCCATGCGGCCCGACGTGCGCATCGTGCGTTCGAGCGGAAACTTCCGCCCCTCCGAAGTCGAGGCCGATTCCATTTACCTCCAGAAACCCTTCACGAGCCAGGACCTGCTCAAGATCGTCAAGCAGGCGCTCGCGGCCTGAGTGCGGGCGGTTGACGCCTCCGCGCTTTTCCTGTTCCCTCCAGCCATGCAAATCGAGAGCCTCAAAGTCTTCTGCGACCTCGCCGAGACGGAGAGCTTCACCAAGGCGGCGCAAATCAACAGCGTGACGCAATCCGCCGTGAGCCAGCAGATCAGCGCCCTGGAGCGGTCCTTCAAGGCGCTGCTCATCGAGCGGAGCAAGAAGAACTTCCGCCTCACCCGCGAGGGCGAGCTGCTCTATGAGTATAGCAAGCAGATCATCGGCACCTACGACGCGCTGCACAGCCGCATCCAGGAACTGCGCGACATCATCTCGGGCACCATCCGCATCGCGACCATCTACAGCATCGGCCTCCACGACCTGCCCCCCTTCATCAAGAAATTCATGAAGGCCCACCCGACCGTGAAGGTCCACGTCGAGTATCGCCGCTCCAATCAGGTCCTCGACGACGTCCTCAGCAACGTCGTGGATGTCGGCCTCGTCGCCTATCCGGGCAAGGATCCGCGCCTCGAAGTCGTCCCGCTGCGACGCGACCGCCTCGTGCTCATCTGCAACCCGCTGCATCCCTTCGCCAAGAGCAAGGGCGTGAAGCTCGAAGCCATCGCCGGGCAGAAATTCATCAGCTTCGAGCCCGACATCCCCACCCGGAAAGCCGTCGACAAGATCCTGCGCGACCGCGGCGTCTCCATCCAAACCGTCATGGAGTTCGACAACATCGAGACCGTGAAGCGCGCCGTCGAAATCGACGCGGGCATCTCCATCGTCCCGCTCGGCACCGTCGGCCAGGAGGTTTCCAAGCAAACCCTCGCGCAAGTCATGATCGAGGACGGCGAGCTCTACCGTCCGCTCGGCGCCATCTTCAAGAAGAACAAGATTCTCTCGCCCGCGCTGCGGCAGTTCCTCTCGACCATCAAGGACCCGTAAGCACGGCTGATTCGTTCGGGGCACGTCCTCTCCTGGCAGCATTGGGGGGCGCAGGTTGAATGTGAGTGAGCGGGAACGTGAGCTGATTCAGAGCCCTTCCCACGTTCGCGCCCCTCCACACCCCCACTGTCGGTCCGCCTGCGCTTTCCTGCATTCGCCGCTACAGCTCCTCGTGCAACAACTCCGCGATCTTCCCCAGCGTCTTCCCGACGCGCTGCGTGTCCGCCAGGCGCGCGAGATGCGCGTTGTTCACGAAAACAGCAAAGGCCACGCGACCGCCATGCGATGTTTGGATGTAGCCCGCGAGCGCCTTGCTGTTGAGCAGCAGCCGCGCGTTCATCGTGTTGTCCCAACTGAACGTGCCCGTCTTCGCCCTCACCTTGCCGCGCGCAGGGCTTGAAGGATCGGCGTGCGTCGCCAGCGTGCCATCCACGCCGAGCACGGGCAGCGCCGACTCGTAAACCGCGAAGTCCGGCCGGTTCGCCATCGCGCGCAACAACTGCACCGTCGCCCGCGGCGTCACGCAATCGCTCCGCGCCCCGCCCGCGCCGCCGCCGAATGAAATCGTCTCCACGTCCACGCCCGCGCGCGCGAGGAAGTCGTGCTGCAACCGCAGCCCCTGCGCGAGCGTGCGGCGGTCGTGCTTCGCCGCGACCAGCAACGGCAGCGTGCTCGCGTGCAGGTTGTGGCTGACTTTCAGGATGAGCCTCACGTTCTCGGCGAACGGCGGCGACACGAGCTTCGCCACTTGTTCCTCCGGCTTGTAACTGCCGCGTGCCGGCAGCAACTCCGGGCGGTTTGGACCGTGCGGCGAGGCGTCCACGGTCACGCCGGCGCGGCGCAGCGCCTCGATGAACAGCGCGCGCGCCCACGCCGGGGCGTCGTCCACCTCGCGCACGCGCAGCAGCGGCTTGGGCCCCTCGGGAATCTGGCCGCGCACCACGAGCCGGCCCGGCGCGGGCGCGGTGAGCGTGATGCGCAGCGGCGCGTTTGTCGGCACCGTCTCGACTTGCGCGTCCACGACGAACGCCTCGCTCATCGGGCGCGTCGTGACTTTCGCGGGCGCGCCGGGCTTCGCGGGCGTGATGAGCACGTCCACAAGATTGTCGTTCACGAGCACGGGCGAGAGGCGTGTCGGCCCGCTGCCGGTGCTCTCGGCCTTGTCGAAGAGGCGGTCGTCCACGAGCACCTCGCCGCGCACGTGGCGGATGCCGGACGCCGCGACCTGCCGCGCGAGGTCGTCCAAGCCTGCGAGCGGATCGGGCGCGGTGAGTTCGCCGGATGTGCCGCCGTTCGCGTAAGTGTGGTCGTTGTCCTTGAAGGCGATCCTGCCCTCGGCGTCCGTGCGGCCGCCGAGCGTGAGGTCGCCCCGCGCGACGAGCACGAGGTCGCCGCGCAACACGCGGTCCCTGCCCAACTCGCCGCGGCGGAAGACGGGCGTCTCAAACCGGTGCTGCGCGCCGAGTTCATCAAGCGCGGCGGCGACGGAATAGAGCTTCGTGACCGAAGCCGGCGCGAACAGCTTGTCCGCCTGATGCTCGAAGCGCACCGCGCCCGACTCCATGTCCACGGCGAGGATGCCCCAGTGCGCGTGCTTGTATTCGGGCGCATGGATGACCTCGGCGATGCGTGCCGCCAGTGTGGCCCCGGCGGGTGCGCCACGACCGGTGAAAACCGTGAGAAGCAACGCGACGACAAGGAACGGGCGAAGGGATTTCATGGCCGTGGAGGATAGCGGCCAACTTCCGCCGTGCAACTGCGCGTCGCCTCGGTTTTCGCTTGTTCCGTCGCCAGTGCCGGAACTAAATGCGGCGTGAACTCCCGTGGCGTGCAGATCGGCTTGGTCGGTTTCATGTGCATCGCCTTCGCGAACGCGAAGTGCCCGGCGGCGGGCGCCACGTTCAAGGCGGGCGCGGCGCGGCACGACGTGACGCCGAGAGACCCGGTGCCGATGTGGGGTTACGGCGCGCGGCGCGACGCGCCATCAAACGGCACACTCGACCCGTTGCACGCCGCGGCCGTCGTGATCCAGGCGGGCGGCGCGAAGCTCGCCATCGTCGGCCTCGACCTCGGTCGCTCGCCGTCGGAGCAGTCGCTCGCCGTCATCCGCGAGCGGATCAAGGCGAAGTGCGGCATCGAGCACTCCTTCATCTCCGGCTCGCACACGCATCACGGGCCGGTGCTGGAACTCACGGACGCCGACGGCAAGGGCCGCGGGAAGTTCGACAACGCGCTGCGTTACTACAAGCAGCTCGAGGACGCCATCACCGCCGCCATCGTCGAGGCGGACCAGCGGCTCGTGCCCGCGAAGCTCGCGTCGGGCGCGGCGCAGCTCGACGGCTTCAACCGCAACCGCCACTCCAAGCTCGAGCCCAAGCCCGTGGACCGCACCCTCGGCGTGCTGCGGCTCGACGACGCCGCGACGGACAAGCCGCTCGCCATCGTGGTGAACTTTACCGGCCACCCGACGACGCTTCCCGCGCAGACGCTGAAGTTCTCCGCCGACTGGCCCGGCGCGATGAAGTCGGAAATCGAGAAGCAGCTCGGCGGCACGGCGGTGTTCATGCAGGGCGCGTCCGGCGACTTGAGCATCAACAAGGGCACGAACGCGGACCACACCGGCTACGGGCAGGCGCTCGCGCGCGAGGTGGTGAAGCTCGCGTCGTCGCTCAAGCCCGCCGCGCCGGAGCGGCCCGCGCTCGCCGCGCGCGAGGAGCGGTTCCGCTTCGACTCGCGCATCAACCTCAACAACCCCGCGACGCGCCTCATATATTCTGTCGCGTTCTTCCCCGAGCTGGTCGCGAACTTCGTGGACGAATACGCCGACGGGGTGCGGCCGCGGCTCACGGTCGCCCTGCTCAACGGCGACATCGCGTTCGTCGGCGCGTCGGGCGAGTTCTTCTGCCAGCACGCGAACAGGCTGCGTGAGCGGGCGCGCGTCGGAGGGCTGTTCTTCTTCGGTTACTGCAACGGCTACCACCAGTATTTCCCAACGATCGAGGGCGCTGCCGAAGGCGGCTACGGCGCGGATTCGCAAGTCGCGCCGGTCGCCGTCGGCGCCGGCGAGGATCTGATGAACACGGCGCTGCGGTGGATTTTGCTGATGCAGGGAAAGCTGAAGTAGCCGCGGACTCGTGCTGCTCGTCGACCTTCTGCAGTTCGAAGTTGTCGAACCACACGCCGCCGCAGCCCCCACGGCAGGCGTCCACGAGAATGGGCCCGGCGCGAAGTTCCGGGAGCGTGCGATCGCCGGCGGGGCAGCGCACGGGCGCAAGGCTGCGCCGCCCGGTTGGGGTTGGCAAGCTGACCGCCGGCCCTGAACGGCCGGCAATGTCGCCGCGGGCACGCCAAAAATCCGTGTCCTTCCGTGTCCTTCCGTGGTTACCCTCGCGGCGCGTGATGGACTACGAAGCGGTCATCGGACTCGAGACACACGTCCAGCTCCGGACGAAGTCGAAGATGTGGTGCGGCTGCGCAAATGCATTTGGCGCGCCGCCGAACACAAATGTCTGCCCCGTCTGCCTCGGGCTGCCCGGCGCGCTGCCCGTTCCCAACGAGGAGGCGCTGCGGCTCACCGCGCTCACGGGGTTGCTGCTCCAGTGTGAGATTCCGCGCTTCGCGACATTTGACCGGAAGAGTTACTTCTATCCGGACATGCCGAAAAACTACCAGCTCACGCAATACGACCGCCCCTCGACGGCGAACGGCCGCGTCGAGTTCGAGTTGGGCGGCGGCATCGCCACGGTGCGCATCACGCGCGCGCATCTCGAGGAGGACGTGGGCAAAAGCTTCCATTTCGAGCGCTTCAGCGGCGTGGACTTCAACCGCGCAGGCGTGCCGCTGCTCGAAATCGTTTCCGAGCCCGACCTGCGCAGCGCGGACATGGCTTACGACTATCTCAACGCGCTCAAGGACATCCTCGTTTACGGCGGCGTCAGCGACTGCGACATGGAGAAAGGCATGGTGCGGTGCGACGTGAACGTGAGCGTGCGCCCGCGCGGCTCGGACGCGCTCGGCGCGAAGGTCGAGATCAAGAACATGAACAGCTTTTCCGCCGTGCGCCGCGCGTTGCAATACGAAATCCCGCGGCAGATCGGCGTCGTCACCCGCGGGGGTGCGCTCCGGCAGGAAACGCGCCGTTGGGACGACGACACGGGCGTCACCGGGGTGATGCGCACCAAGGAGGAGGCGCACGATTATCGCTACTTCCCCGAGCCCGACCTGATGCCGCTCGCGCCGACGGATGCGTGGCTCGCGGAAGTCCGCGCGCGCGCCGTCGAGTTGCCGCTTGCGCGCAAGCGGCGCCTCATGCGCGACTACCAGCTGCCCGCGACCGACGCGCAGACATTCGTGTGGGACCGGCCGCTCGGGAACTACTTCGAGACGATCGCGCCGAAGTCGAAGAACCCGAAAGCTGTCGCGAACTGGGTCATCAACAACCTCCGGGCGAAACTCGCCGAGACCGGCGCGGAACTCGGCGGGCTCAGGTTCGCGCCCGAGTGCCTGCCCGAGCTGGCTGCGCTTGTCGAAAGCCGCACGATCAGTTCAAGCATCGCGCAGCAGGTGTTCGCCGAGATGTTTGACACCGGCGAACCGCCCGCAGCCATCGTGCAGCGCAAGGGACTCGCGCAGGTCAGCGACACGGGCGCGCTCGAACAGTTCTGCGACGAAGTCATCGCCGCAAATCCGGGCCCCGCGGCGGACTTCAAGTCCGGCAAGGCTGCCGCGCTGAATTTCCTCAAGGGCCAGGTGATGAAGCTCTCCAAAGGCAAGGCCAACCCCGGCGCCGCCGGGGCGATCCTGGAGCGCAAGCTGAAGGGCTGAGGCGGTTCGCGCCGATGACTTTGGCGCGGGCGCATTTCGGATAGAGCCTCCCGGAGCCGGCTGCTACACTTCGCCCGCATGTTTGGCACCATTCGCAGCGTTCACTTCTCCGGCATCGGCGGCACCGCGATGGCCGCGGTCGCCGCGGCGATGAAGGAGCAGGGCGTGCACGTCACCGGCTCGGACCAGAACGTGTATCCGCCCATGAGCACCTTCCTCGCGGAGCGGCACATCGAGGCGATGAACGGCTACGCGGAGGCCAACCTCGCGCACAAGCCCGACCTCGTCGTGATTGGCAACGCGCTGTCTCGCGGCAACCCCGAGGTCGAGGCCGTGCTGTCGAAGCGTCTCCGTTACGCCTCGCTGCCCGAGTTGCTCAAGGACTACTTCATCCGCGGCCGCCGTTCGCTCGTCGTCTGCGGCACGCACGGAAAGACGACGACGACCTCGCTGCTCACGTGGGTGCTCGAGCACAACGGGTTGAACCCGAGCTTCCTCATCGGCGGCATCCCCAACAATCTCGGACAGGGCGCGCGCTTCACCGGCAGCGAGTGGTTCGTCCTCGAGGGCGACGAGTATGACACCGCGTTTTTCGACAAGCGCAGCAAGTTCGTCCACTACCTGCCCGAGGTCGGCATCCTCAACAACCTCGAGTTCGATCACGCGGACATCTTCGACAACGTCGCGGCCATCCAGCGCGCGTTCAGCCATTTCATCCGGCTCGTGCCGCGCAACGGGCTCCTGCTCGCCAACGGCGACGACGCGAACCTCGCGCCGCTGCTCGTGAACGCGCCGTGCCCGGTGAAGCGCTTTGGCTTCGGCGCGGACAATCATCTCCACGCGTTCCACCTGCGCCTCGGCGCGACGGCGAGCGAATTCGAGACGCCGAACGGGAAGTTCCACCTCGACTTGATCGGCGAGCTCAACGTTCGCAACGCGCTCGCGGTCGTCGCCGCGGCGCGGCACTGCGGGCTGACGAACCGGCAGATTCAGGACGCGTTCAGCACGTTCCGGGGCGTGAAGCGCCGGCTGGAGGTGCGCGGCGTCGCGGGCGGCGTGACCGTGGTGGACGACTTCGGCCATCACCCGACGGCGATTCGCGAGACGCTCAAGGCGCTGCGCGTCAAATTTCCGCAGCACAAGTTGTGGGCCGTCTTCGAACCGCGCTCGAACACGACGCGCCGGAATGTTTTCCAGCAGGAGCTCGCCGCGGCATTTGCGGGGGCGGACGCCGTGGTGGTCGCGCAGGTCGCGCGACTCGAACTGCTCGCGCCCGAGTTGCGGCTCGACCCGGAGAAGTTGATGGGCGACCTCCGCGCGCTGGGCAAGGATGCGGCGTATCTTGCCGACGTGAACGCGATCGTCGAGCACCTCGGCGCGGGCGTCGCGGGCGGCGACGTGGTGTGCGTTTTCAGCAACGGCGGTTTCGGCGACATCCACGCGAAGTTGCTCGCGCGATTTGCGCGGCGGTAGGAACGGAGGTGATCCCCGGGAATGCGGGCGCGTCAGCGCTCAGCCGCACGGTTGCGCGCAGCGGGATTACGCCGCCTCCGGCCGGGCGCGGGCTTCGATCGCGGCGAAGAGGCTCTCGAAGATGAGCCGGCCGTCGTCGCCGCCGAGCAGCGGTTCGCAGACGCGCTCGGGATGCGGCATGAGGCCCGCCACGTTGCCGCGCCCGTTGCAGATGCCCGCGATGTTCAGCAGCGCGCCGTTCGGATTGGCCGCGTCCGTGAGTTCGCCGTTCGCATCGCAGTATTGCCAGAGGATCTGCCGGGTGGATTGGAGCTTCGCGAGCGTGTCCTGGTCCGCGAAGTAGCAGCCCTCGCCGTGCGCGATGGGCACGCGCAGGAGTTTGTCGGCCGGGATGCGGTTCGTGAACGGCGTGTCGCGGTTGGCGGTCTTGAGGAAGATGTGCTCGCAGTGGAATTGCAGGTCGCGGTTGCGGATGAGCGCGCCGGGCAGCAGGCCCGCCTCGGTGAGCACCTGAAAGCCGTTGCACACGCCGAGCACGAGCCCGCCGTTGTCGGCGAACTGCTTCACCGCCTGCATCACCGGGCTGAATCGTGCGATGGCCCCGCAGCGCAGGTAGTCCCCGTAGCTGAAGCCGCCGGGCACGATCACGGCGTCGACCGCGCCGAGCGAGGCGTCCTTGTGCCAGACGAAGTCCGCGCTGTGCCCGAGCGTGCGCACGGCGTGGACGGCGTCCTGATCGCAGTTCGAAGCCGGGAATTGGAGGACGGCAAAACGCATCACTCGATCTCCAACCGGTAGTCCTCGATCACCGGGTTGCTGAGAAACTTGTGCGCGGCCTCGTTGAGCGCGAGTTCGGCCGCCGCCTTGTCGGTGCCGGGCGCGAGGTCGATCTCTAGATACTTGCCGACGTGGACGGCGGTGACGCCGGCGTAACCCATGTGCCCGAGGGCGGTCTGCACGGTTTTGCCCTGCGGGTCGAGCACGGCCTTCTTTGGAGTGATGATGATCTTTGCCTTCATGGGGGCGGAGCGCGGCTCCGAAAAGCCGCGGCGATGTTGGGGAATGGGGTCCCGCGGCGCTAGTCTTTTCTGGAGAGCAGCAGCGCGCAGTTCCACGACGCGAACTCGCGCAGCACCGGCACGCGCACCAGAAACGCCAGTTCGGTGAAGTATCGCGGCGCCGCGTGATCGAGCCGCAGATGCGGCTGCTCCCGGATCCATTGGAGCGTCTCCCCAACGGAGGTCGGGAAGAGGTTCTCGAAGGGCGTGTGGACGCGCTTGGGGCGGCCGAGCCTGTCGTGCAGCAGGTGCCCGCGGGTCGCGCCGAGGTAGTGCAGCGGCGAGAATTCGTGCCCGCCCCACGGCGAGAGCCACGGCGTCCAGCTCAGGTAGAACTTCCCGCCCGGCTTGAGCAGCGTGTGCATGCGCGCGATGAAGTCCGCCGGCCGCGGCAGATGCTCGAGCACGTTGGAGCAGACGACCAGGTCGAACTGCCCGAGCGCGGCGAAGTCATCGCGGTCGATGTTGAACGCGCGGAACGGCGCGTCCTTGAGCGCGGGCAGGAGCCAGTTGTGATCGTCGGAATACGTGACCGCGCAGCCGCGCCGGGCAAGTTCCGCGCCGAAGACGCCGTGGCCGCACCCGAGGTCCAGCGCGGACACGGTGGGGCCGGGCTGCACGCCGCACGCCTCGATCCACCGTATGGCGTCGAGCGCCTGCATCGCGTAAAACTCCGCGTCGTCGCGGGTCTTGAGATGGCGGGCGATCAGCTTGTGGAGGATCATGCGGCGCGCGAGGACGACACCAAAAAGGCCCGGGGGCGGCAATGGAATTCACCGGGTGATGTAAGCACGGTTTTGCAAGAAGCAGAGAGGCTGAGAGCAGTGAGCCGTGAACCGAAAGGACACACCAGGAAGTGCCTGCGAAGCCCTCGTGTTCGAGCCCCGGCCAAGTCCAGGCCCTAGCGCCCACGCCCTGCGAGTCACCCGTCCTCACCGCCCCACGAGCGGCTCGATGTGCACCCAGATTTCCGCGGCGACAGCTTCAACCGGCTTCGTCGCGTCGATCACCCGGACGCGCTCGGGCTCGGCCGCGGCGATGGACAGGTAGCCGAGGTCGACGCGCTCGAAGAACGCGCGGTCGGCTTCCTCAAACCGGTCGCGCAGGCCCGGCTGCCGCTGGAGCCGCGCGGCGCGGCGGGCTTCACTGAGCGAGAGTGGAACGCGCAGCCACAAGGTGATCTCGGGCCGCGTGTCGCCAATGGCAAAATCGAGCACGGACTGGACGTGCCCCAGATCAAGCTGCCGGCCGTGGCCTTGATAGGCCGTGGTCGAATCGTGGTAGCGGTCACACACGACGACTTCGCCCGCGGCGAGCGCGGGGCGGATGACTTCGCGGACCAGTTGCGCGCGGCTCGCGTTCATCAGGAGCAACTCGGCCTCGGGGGTCATCGCTCCGTTCTCCGCGCTATGCTTGAGCGTGTGGCGGATTTCCTCGCCGATGGGCGTGCCGCCCGGCTCGCGCAGCAACCGCACCGTGCGGCCGCGCGCGCGCAGCCGGTCCGCGAGGCGCGCGGCCTGCGTGCTTTTGCCGCAGCCCTCGGTGCCCTCGAACGTGATGAAAAGTCCCGCCGGCATTTCACCCTCGCTTCAACTTCGGCCCCTTCGCCGTGTCCTCGACCACCCAGCCACGGGCCTTGAGCTCGTCGCGGAGCTCGTCGGATTTCTTCCATTCTTTGGCGGCGCGCGCGGACTGGCGCGCGCCGGCGAGCGCCTGGATGTCCGCGGGGATTTCCGCGCCGCAGGCGTCACCTATGCCGAACACGGAATCCAGACGCGCCCACGCCGCAAGCGCGGCGGCGGCGGCGCCGGGCGCGAGCTCCTTCGCGGCCAGCCGGCGGTTGAGGTCGCGGACCCACTCGAAGACCGCGCCCCACGCGGCGGAGACGTTCAAGTTGTCGTCGAGCGCGGCGGTGAATCGCCCGACCAGCGCGGCATCGGGCGCGGCTGTTTCCCCCGTCGCGGCTTCGCGAAGCTTGCCGAGGCACTCGTCGAGGCGCGCAAGCGCCGCGCGGGCGCCCGCGAGTCCTTCGAGCGTGAAGTTGAACGGGTCGCGGAAGTGCGCGGTGAGGAGGAGATACCGGATTTCACGGCCGGTGTAGCCCCTGGCCAGCAGGTCTCGGAGCGTGTAGAAGTTGCCAAGCGACTTGCTCATCTTCTTCCCCTCGACGAGCAGGTGCGCGCCGTGGAGCCAATACTTCACGAAGCGCGCGCCCGCCGGATAATCGAGGGCGCCTTCGCTCTGCGCGATTTCGTCCTCGTGATGCGGGAAGACCAGGTCTTCGCCGCCCATGTGGATGTCGAAGCTCGGGCCGAGCAGCTTCATGCTCATCGCGGAACACTCGATGTGCCAGCCGGGCCGGCCCTCGCCCCAAGGGCTCGGCCAGAAGACCGCGCCGTCCCCGGGCGCGCGCGATTTCCAGAGCGCGAAGTCGCCGATGGATTCCTTCTCGTATTCGTCGGACGCCACGCGCTCGCCGACGCGCATGCCCTCGAAGTTGAGGTTGAGCAACTGGCCGTAGCGGCAGCCGCAGCCCTGATACTTCTCGATGCTGAAGTAGACCGAGCCGTCGGCGGCCTTGTAGGCGACGCCCCGCGTGAGGAGCCGTCCGATGAGCGCGATGATACCGGGGATGTGCTCCGTCGCGCGCGGCGCGTGGTGCGGGGCGAGGCAGCGCAGCGCGCGGTGGTCCTCGAAGAACGCCGATTCAAACCGCGACGTGAATTCACGCAACGACACGCCGGCATCGGCGACGCGCTTGATGATCTTGTCCTCGACGTCGGTCACGTTCATCACGTGCGTGACCTCGAAGCCGCGGAACTCGAGGCAGCGCCGGAGCAGGTCGGCGAAGACAAACGTGCGGAAGTTCCCGATGTGCGCGAAGTCGTGAACCGTCGGCCCGCAGCAGTAAAGTCCCACGCGACGGCCCGCGGGATCGAGCGGTGTGAAGTCCTGCACGCAACGCGTGAGGGTGTTAAAGAATCGCAGCGGCATCGACGCGCGCGAAGGTAAGGTTGCCGCTTGAGCAGGTCAAAGTGCAAAGCGCGCGCGGCGCGCTCACATGCGACCCGCGGGCTCGCCGTGGGCGCGGACTACGCCTCGCGAAGAGCCGGTTTCAGGAGCAGAGCTTCCTCGCCGCGGTGCGCGACATCATCGGCGGGCCGGAGGGTTGATTCCACGCTCGACAGCCCGCCGCGGGGACGGAAGATTGCTTTCTCACGCACGCAAACCGCGTCGCGACCCCTCCCTGCACCTCCCATGAAAACCCCGTTCCGCCTCGGCGCCACCGTGCTCGCCGTGCTGCTCGCCCCGCCGCATGCCGAAGCCGCCGCGCCCGCGGCGAAGTCCCGCATCGTGCTCATCAGCGGCGAGTTCGAATACAAGTCCGCCGAGACGCTGCCGCCTTTCGCCAAGTTTCTCGAGGCGAACTTCCCGTTCACATGCACCTACCTCGAACGCAAACCGGGCAAGGACGTGAATGACATTCCCGGGCTCGACGCGCTCGACAAGGCCGACCTCGCGATTCTTTACATCCGGCGCATGACGCTGCCCGAGGATCAACTCGCGCGCTTCCGGAAATACGCCGCGTCCGGCCGGCCGGTCATCGGGCTGCGCACGGCGAGCCACGCGTTCGAGAACTGGAAAGAGTGGGACCGCGAGGTGCTCGGCGGCAATTATCACAACCACCATGGTGCGAAATTCCTTCCCGTGGTCCGCGTGGTGCCCGAGGCCGCGGGCCACGCAGTGCTCAGGGGCGTCCCGCGCGAGTTCACCTCGACCGGGTCGCTCTACAAGAATGCGCCGCTGCCGCCCCGCTCCGAGCCGCTGCTGATGGGCTCCATCGAAGGCCAGCCCGCCGAGCCGGTGGCGTGGCTGCACCGCTTCGGAAACTCGCGCGTGTTCTACACGTCGCTCGGTCATCCCGACGAATTCTCGATGCCGGCCTTCCGGCAACTGCTCGTCAATGCGATCCATTGGGCGCTCGACAAACCCGGCCCCGCCGCGCTCGCCGACACGCCCGCGCCCAAGACCGCGCCCGCGAAGGCCACCGTCAAGCGCATCGGCGTGGATGAATTCGAGAAGCTCATGGCTGACAAGAACCACGTCGTGCTCGACGTGCGCACGGCGGACGAGTTCAAGGCGGGCCGCATCCCGGGCGCGGTGAACCTCGACGTGAACGCGCCCGACTTCAACGCCAAGGTCGGCAAGCTCGACAAGGAAAAGACGTATCTCGTGCATTGCGCCGCCGGCCGCCGCAGCGCCACCGCCTGCACGCAGATGGCTGCGATGGGATTCAAGGTCCTCTACGACCTCGAGCCAGGGATGCGCGGCTGGGAAAAGGCGGGGAAACGAGTGGATAAGTAAATGCCTGCGTCCCCGCTCGAAGGCCTATCCGTCCTTGTGCTCGATGACGAACCGCTGTGGCGGCAGCACGTCGCCGCGTCTCTCGAGAGATTCGGC
>VHCN01000026.1 GCA_016871675.1 Verrucomicrobiota bacterium | reverse complement strand
GGCCGCGCGCGGCGCGCGTGATGTTGTAGAAATCCGCGCGCGGGTCGTAGGCGAAGACGGAAAGCTTGAAGCCGCCCTTGCCGTCGGCCTTCGCGTGGCAGGTGCCGGCGTTGCATCCGGCCTTGCCCAACACGGGCAGCACGTCGTTGACGAAGCTGACCGGCTTATCCGGCGACGCCGGCGGCTTCGTTGCCGTCGCGGAGGCGGCTGAAGCGAACGACGCGGCGAATCCGAGTCCGCAGAACAACGCGAGCCGATTCATGCGCGCAGAATTTCGTTCACCACGCGGCCGGGCTGGCCGTCGGTGAGCGACATCTCGGTGTTGTTCCGCTTGAAGGTGAGCTTCGCGTGGTCGAGGCCGAAGAGGTGCAGCAGCGTCGCGTGATAGTCGAAGTGGTTCACCACATCCTTCACCGCCTTGTGGCCGAACTCGTCGGTCTCACCGTAAGTGATCCCTCCCTTGAAGCCGCCGCCGGCGACCCACATCGAAAAGCCGTAGGTGTTGTGGTCGCGGCCGACCTTCTCCTTGCCCACGTCGTTTTGGATCGTCGGCAGCCGGCCCATCTCGCCGCCCCAATGGACGACGGTCGAGTCGAGCAACCCGCGCGACTTGAGGTCCGTCACAAGCGCGGCGGCGGGTTTGTCCACATAGGTGCACGCCGCGGGCAGCGCGGAGCGGATGCTGCCGTGGTGGTCCCACGACTGGTTGCCGGTGTAAATCTGCACGAAGCGCACGCCGCGCTCGATGAGCCGCCGCGCGAGCAGGCAGCGTGTGCCGAAGTCTCGCGTGGCCGGGTCGTCCACACCGTAGAGTTTCTTCGTCGCGGCGCTTTCGTGGGCGATGTCGAGCGCCTCCTTCGCGGCCGTCTGCATTTTCGCGGCGAGTTCGTAGCTGGCGATGCGCGCCTCCAGGTCACTTTCGCCCGGATGCTGCTTGAGATGCTCGCGGTTCAACTTGTCGAGGAAGCCCAGGTAATTCTGCTGCGCCTCGCCGCGCAGGTGCGGCGGCGGGTCGAGGTTGAGGATGCGCGGCTCCTTCGCGCGCACCGCGGTGCCCTGGTAAATCGAGGGCAGCCAGCCGTGGGTCCAGTTGTCCACGCCGAGCACCGGCAGGCCGCGCGGGTCGGTCAGCGCCACGAACGCCGGCAGGTCGCGCGCCTCGCTGCCGAGCGCGTAGCCGAGCCAGCTCCCGAGCGTCGGCCGGCCGCCGAGGATGCGGCCGTTTTGCAGCGCGTAGATGGACTGGCCGTGATTGTTCACGCCCGTGTGCATGCCGCGGAGCAGGCACACGTCGTCAATGATGCCCGCAAGTCCGGGCACGAGTTCGGAGAGTTCGATGCCGCTCTGTCCGTGCCTCGAAAAACTCCACGGCGACCCGAGCGCGCGTGGGCTGGCCTGCGCGGCGTTGTCGTATTTCACCTCGCCGGGGAATTTCTGGCCGTCGTATTTCGCGAGCTCGGGCTTCGGGTCGAACAGGTCGATGTGGCTCGGCCCGCCCTGCATGAACATCGAGATCATCGCGCGCGCGCGCGGTTCGAAGTGCGGGCGCTTGGGCAGCAGGTCGAATTGCTTCTGTTCGAGCTCGGGGCGCGACAGCTCGGGCTTGGAGGCGTCCTGCGCGAGCAGGCCGTCCTGCTTGAGCAGCCACGCGAGCGCGACCGAGCCGAGGCCGAAGCCCGATTGCGCGAGGAAGTGGCGGCGCGAGTTGCAGGTGGTTGACTTCATGTTCGCCTCAAGGATTGCTCAACGCTTCGTGGTTGTCACGTGATGAACAGGAACCTTGAGCGTGAGTTCGTCCCTCTGGCCGAACACCCACGGGCAGGTCTTCACGAAGTCCGCCGCCTGTTCCCTGCCGAGCAGCAACTCGATGAGCACCATCACGGACTGCCAGGACACGGCCGGGCCCATCGTGCTGATGATGCGGTTGGAGACGACGATGGGCGCGTCGGCGGCGGACGAGCGTGACGCGTCGTTCTTTTTCGCCTCCGTCCAGTAGCGGCACTGCGTGTCCTCGGGCTTGAGCAGGCCGGCTTTCGCGAGGGTCTCGCGGGAGCAGCACATCGTGGCGATCACGCCGCCTTTGGCGTGGACGCGCTTCACGATGTCGAGCACCGGCTTGCTTTCGAGGTGCGCCTGGCCCCTGCCCGTGCGCCGGCCGCGGCCCGGGCCGACGGAACACGGAATGGCCACGGCGTCGAGTGACTCGATTTCCTTGTCGGTCAACTCGCCGACGAGCACGTCCGGCACGATGCGCATGCTCCCCATGCCGCCGATCACCTTGTCGAAGCCCGCGACGGTCACGTTGATGGGCGTGCCCTTGAAGCTGTAAACGCGCGTCCACGCCAGCACGCCGGTGAACGCCGCGAATTCGAGCTCCTCGAAGTTCTCGCCGACGATGAGCAGGACATGCTTCGCGGGACGCGCGGGGTCGGCGAGGTCCGTGCCGCGTGCCTTTGCTTCCTGCCCCAAGCCGCGCGCGCTCCCGAGCGCGGCCGCCGCGCCTGCGACGGAGGCTGCGGAGACAAAGTTGCGCCGGGTGAGTCTGGGAGCTGTTGCTTTCATTCGTTCAGGTTCGTGCGCACCGCATTCAACTCAATCCACATACAAAAAGCGGTTCGACGTGAGCAATGCCTGGCAGAACGTAGCCAGTGCCTGCGCGGCAGGCGCTCCCGGCGGAGGTTCCTTGCCTTTCGCCGCCCCGGCAGCTTTTGGCGCGGGCGCTTTCGCGGCGGGCGCGGCCGCAACGGGTTCGGCGGGTTTCTCCGTGGATTGTTTGGTGAAGAGGCTCAACTGCGTGTCGAGGAAGTCGAGCGAGTCCTTCAGTTCGGCGTCGCTCGGCGTCCGCGCGAAGGCCAGCAGCCACGCGCGCTTCACCTGCGCCTCGGGCGCGTCGCCGGCCTCCTTCGCGACGCGCTCGGCGAAGAACTTCGACTGTGTGACCGCGAACTCGCCGTTCATCAGCGCAAGCGATTGCGGCGCGACGGTCGAGGCGCTGCGCGACTCGCAGTTCGGCTCCATGCGCGGCGCGTCGAAGGTCTCCATCAATCCGACGGGCTTGGTGCGGCGCACCTGAATGTAGAGGCTGCGGCGGAATTCCTCGCCGTTGAGCGGCACGAATCGGCCGCTCGGCCGGCCCGCGGTGTCGTCGGTGTTGACGCCCACGACGACCTGCCCGGTCTCGTCGGTCATGATGGGCACGGGCGCTCCGCCCTGCCTGGGGTTGAGCTTGCCGCTGACGGCGAGCATCGCGTCGCGCAACGTCTCCGCCTCGACGCGCCGCAGCGGGAAGTGCCAGAGCAGGCGGTTGTCGGGATCGATCAAATGGGGAGCGGTGGAAACGTGCCGGGCCCCGGTGTTGCGCCGTCCGAGTTCCGCGTTTCCCGCCCGCTGCCGGTATGCCGCGCTGGTCATGATGAGCTTGTGGAGCTGCTTGAGGCTCCAGCCTTGCGCGACGAACTCGCTCGTGAGCCAGTCGAGCAGCTCCGGATGCGTCGGGCGCTCGCCGAGCAATCCGAAGTCGCCCGCGCTCGCCACGATGCCGCGGCCGAAGTGGTGCATCCACACGCGGTTCACGAGCACGCGTGCCGTGAGGGGATGCGAGCCGTCGGTGAGCTCCTTGGCGAAGGCGAGCCGGCGTCCAGTCGAGGGCAGCGCCGGGTCTTTCTCAAGCAAGTCCACCGGGCGCCACGAGGCGAGCACGGTGAGGTCGCCGGGCTTCACGACTTGCTTCGGCTGGTCGGGGTCGCCTCGATGGAAGACGACGGTGACGACGTTGCTCGCGGCGGCTGGCTCCGTGAGCGTGGGCACCATTTCCTCGACGGGTTTCCTCGCGCGAATCTTGTTGGCCTCGTCGGTCATCTTCGTGAGTTCGTCCGCCTTCTTCTGCTCGTAAAGATACAGCGAGCCGGGACTGAGCTGGCCGACGGTCGGGTGGTCGCGGAGCAGTTTCGTCTGCGCGGCGGTGCGCTTGGCGGCGGCGGTTTTGTAGGCTTCCCGCAATGGCGCGCGCAGTTCCTCCGGGCGCTTGAGCAGTTCCTTCTCGAGCACCTCGGCGATGAATTCCTCCTGTTTCGCGAGGCGCGCGGTTTCGATGACATTGGCTTCCGTCTCGATCCCGGCGGCCTTCGCGCGGTCGGCGTCGTGCTGGAGCGAGACGAGCCGCGCCGGCGGCGTGCGCCAGTTCTTCGGGTCGAGGGCGGGCTCGAACACGGCGCGCAACCGGTAGTAATCCGCCTGGGGTATCGGGTCGTAACGATGATCGTGGCACTGTGCGCAGCCGACGGTCAGGCCCATCAGCGACGTGGAGACGACCTTGATGACGTCGGCGACGACGGCGTTGCGCGCAGCCTTCTGCTCGACGCCCGCGGACGCCGTGCCGTCGGGGACCATGCGCAGGAAGCCCGTGGCCGTGAGCTTTTCGACGGCGTCGGCGTCGAGGTTTTTGTAAGGCGGCTTGACCATCTCGTCGCCCGCGAGTTGTTCGCGGATGAACCGATCGAACGGCTTGTCGCTGTTGAGCGACTGGATGACGTAGTCGCGATACTTCCACGCCCATTGCCGGACGAGGTCGGCCTCGTTGTAACCCTCGGAGTCGGCATAGCCCGCGACGTCGAGCCAGTGGCGGCCCCAGCGCTCGCCGTAGTGGGGCGAGGCGAGGTAGTGGTCGAGCATGGATTCGTAGGACGAGGCGGACGTGTCGGACGAGGCGGACTTCAAGGAGCCGACGGCGAAGCGCTGGATCTCCTCTGGCGTCGGCGGGAGTCCGGTGAGATCGAACGCAACGCGGCGCACGAGCGTGGCGCGGTCGGCCTCGGGCGAGAACGCGAGCTTCTTCTCGGCGAGCCTGGCAAGCAGGAACGCATCGATTGGATTGCGGATGGCCGATGGCGGATTGCGGATCGTCGGCGGCACGGGGCGCTTCACGCGCTGGAAGGCCCAGTAATTCCGCTCCGTCTCGGTGAAGTGGTAGCCGTCGCCGAGCGAGGCAGGTTCGGGTTTCTCAGTCTTCGCGCCGGCAGCGATCCACTGGCTGATGAGCGCGATTTGTTCCGGAGCGAGCTTCTTCTCGGCCTTCGGCATTTCGCCGCTGGCGACTTGCTTGAAGAGCAGGCTCTTGTCCGGCTTGCCAGGCACGATGGCCGGACCGGACCCGCCGCCCTTGGCGATGAAATGGCGCAACCGCAAGTCAAGGCCACCCTTGAGCTTGTCGCCCTCGCCGTGGCAGTGGAAACAGTTTGCCTTGAGGATGGGCCGGATGTCGGTCTCGTAAGCCGGCGCGGATTTCGACGACGGCGCCGCGGCCGCGCCCGCTGCATCCAGAACCAGCACGGCGAGGAGAACTCGCCGTATCGGAAGCGTCAAAGTCTGTGCCGCGCGCTGCATGGATCCGCAGCAAAACTGACTGACCGAATCGCCGGCGGATTCAGAAGAATCGAGGTGGCTCGCTTCAGCACAAGCACTGCGCGCGGAGCCGGACAGGGCTCCCAGCCGGTTCAGGCCCGCGCATTCTTCTCCTCGTCCAGCAGGCGCTGGTTGAGGATGTTGAGCGTGACGAGCATTTTGCTGTGCGTGACCGGCTTGTAGAGGGGGACAGCCTTCACTTTCTTGAAGAACTCGGAAATCCTTGGGTTGGAATCGTAGGCGGTGACGAAGATGAAGCGCTTGCAGAGGTTGGGCTTCACGCGCTCGACCGCGAGGTAGAACATGTCGCCTGCCATGTGCGGCATGAGCATGTCACAGACGATCGCGTCGAGATCCTGTTTCATGATGATCTTCAGCGCCTCGGCGCCGTTCGGCGCGACGGTGACGGTGTAACCCTGCGAGCCGAGCAACTCCTTGTAGATCATCGCCAGCTCCAGATCGTCGTCCACCATGAGGATCGTGCGAATCCGCCGGTTCGATGCGTCTCCGCAGGTGGGGGTTGCGTCACTCATTCGTGGTGGTCGTGGGACAGACGAAACCAGATTCACCGGGGAAGATTCAAAACAAATCCCTTCCGGCGACGGCCGGCCGGAGGGCGCGGACCAGTTCCGGAAAACGGCAGCCGGTGCAGAGCGCGTCGGTCTGGTCGCAGAAGTCCCGGACGATTTGCATCAAGCCCTGCTGCGTCGAAGCGGTGCGAAAGCCCGAGGCGGAAGCGCCGCCGAGCAACCGCTGGCGCGCGAGCTTCAACACCGAGTTGTCCTCCGCGGCGGGCCATGCGTGGAATCGTCGTTCGGCCTCGGCGCGCGCGGGTTCGTCGCGCTCGGCGACCGCCCGGGCCCAGAGCCACGGCAGCACCACGTTCACGGCAAGGTCTGTAAGCCGCGGGGCGCCGAGCAATGGTTGGGGCGCGGCAAGCGGTCCGGCGTGAAGCGCAGGCCCGGGCGCATCCGCAGGTCGCGGGCGCTTGCGCGCCGGACCGGAATTCAGCGTCGCATGGCGCGACCAGAAGTCATCGCGTCCGCCTTCAAGGATGGCGAGCAACGTCGGAACCAGCGCCCGGTCGGCGTGCGGAGCCGATGACCACGCGCGAACCCGGCCGGCGAAATCCCGTTCCACGAGCCAGTGCGCGGCGAGCGCGAGGCGCCGCTCGGGTCTGTTCGCGGGGCGAAGCCCGGCGAAGCGCCACGCCGCGCGCGGCAGCGTCACGCCCGCCAGCGCGTCGCGCTCGCGCCACCAGGCGTCCCAAAGCCGGCGCAGGTATTCGCTCGCGACGGGGAGCTTGCGCGGCAGTTCCGGGGGGAGAAGTCCGGCCGCGCCGAGGAGGCGGGCCTGCAGAAGTTCAACGTCCACGCGCGAACCCGCGCCGCGAAGGAGCGGGGCCATTTCGGCGAGGTGAAGCATGGGCCAGACGTTGTGCCTGTAGCCGAGCGTGGACATCAGCCCCGCGAGCAGCGCGGGTTCCCAGCCCGACTCGCGGGCGCGGGCGTGGAGCGCGGCGGCCTTCGATTGAAGGCGCACTTGCGCCGCCTGGCGGAACAACGCGAGGCGGGCCGGTTCGTCGAGGTCTCGCAACGGCGCGCTGCACTGTCCTGCGACGGCCGAGGGAGTCGCGCGGCTGCCCTCGGCGCCGAGCCATTGCGCGAGTTCATCCTGCGTCGAGTCGAGCACGCGCTCGAGTTCGAGCGTCGGCGGCGTCCCGCGCCCCGTGCCGCGCCACACGACATGCAACAGGACATTTGAGTAGGCCGGATTGGATTCGTGCGAATGGCTTCTCCAGCCGGAGGGCTCGAGGTCAATCTCCACATCGCCCGCGCGCGGTGAGTCCGCGCCGAGTTGGATCATGGCGCGTTGAAAATCCGGCCCGGCGCCGCGGTTCCAAAATCCCGGATGCAGGACGCGCACGGCCCGGCCATCGGTCGTCACGAGCCGCGCTCGGAGCAAGCGCTGGTGCGCCCACACCGCTTGCAGCAGTCGCTCGGGCGGCGCGCCGGAGCCGGCCTCGCGAAGCGCGGCGGCGCGTTGCGCCTGCCGCCAGCCGGCATAGAACTGGGCGGGCAATGCGCTCATGCGCTGGACTTGCGGTTGCTTTTCAAAAGGTCGTTTTGCACACTGGCGCCCACGTCATGACCGTGGGAAGGCTGCGCCAGGCACCGCTGAATGTAAACGCTCCCAAGCGCCGCGGGAAACTGAACGTCGCAGCCAGCCGTCTGTCTTTCCCAGCATGAAGGGACATCGCACAATTCGCCAACCCCGCCGCGCCGCGACCCGTGCCCTCGTCGCAACGGGGCGCGCCCTGCTTGTCGCAGTCGCCCTCGCTCCCGCGCAGCCGGTTCCGGCCGCGCAACCGGACATCCGCCGCGACGCCACCGTCGCCGCCGTGGAGAAAGTGATGCCGGGCGTCGTCAACATCGGCACCAAGACCAGGCGCGAGCGCCGCGGCTACGCGATCGACTGGTTCCGCGACAACTGGATTCCCTTCACGCAGGAACTCCCGCCCGCCGAGAGCGCCGGCTCGGGCGTGATCATCGACGAGGACGGCTGGATTCTCACCAACGCGCATGTGGTCGAGGACGCGGACGAAATCTGGGTGCGCCTCCATGACGGGCGCATTTTGCAGGCGAAGCTCGAGACCGGCACGCGCAAGAGCGACGTCGCGCTGCTCAAGCTCCGCGCGCCCGCCGGCGAGAAGTTCCCCGCGGTGAAGTTTGCCGGCGACGACGACCTGCTGCTTGGCGAGACCGTGATCGCGCTCGGAAACCCGTTCGGGCTCGGCGGCAGCGTGAGCCGCGGCATCCTCAGTTCGGGACCGCGGCGCGCGCCGCTCGACGACCAGCCCTTGCGGCCCGCCGACTGGCTGCAAACCGACGCCTCGATCAACCCCGGCAACAGCGGCGGCCCCCTCATCAACCTGCGCGGTGAAATCCTTGGCATGAACGTCGCCGTGCTCAAAGCCGGACAGGGCATCGGCTTCGCCATCCCCGCCAAGCGAATCGTCGCCGCCATCAGCGAACTCATCGTCCCCGAGGTCACCAACAAGCGGCTCTGGTTCGGCGCGCGATTCCGTCCCGGCTCGCAACCCGTGTCCGTGATGGACGTCCAGCCCGAGAGCCCCGCCGACAAGGCCGGCCTGCGCGTCGGGGACCAGTTGCTCCGCATCCAGAACCACACGCCGCGGAGTTTCTTCGACGCGTTGCTCACGCTGACCGAGGAGGGCTCCAAGGGCGACGTGACGCTCGGCATCCGGCGCGGCGGCGAGCCGCGCGACGTCACCATCCGTTTCGTGAAGCTGGAGTCCCACTTCAACTCCGCGCTCGTGCAGAAGCGCCTCGGCTTCGGCGTCGAGGAACTCACGCCCGCGCGCGCCGACCAGCTCGGGCTCAATCCGAAAGCCGGGCTGATCATCAAGGACGTCGAGGCCGGCACGGCCGCCGACCGCGCGGGACTCAAGCCCGGCATGATCTTGCGCGGCGTGGACAATCTCGCCACGTCCGACGTTGTCGAAGCCGCCAAGCTCGTGAGCCCGCGCAAAGCCGGCGACCGCGTCCGCCTCGACCTGCTCATCCAGGTGCAGCGCGGCAACTTCGTCCAGACGATGACGCGCGCGATCGAGCTTACCGTCCGATGACGCCCGCATGAGCGCCGCCGCACCGATGATCGAAGTCGAGCACCTCACCAAGAGGTTTGCCGGCGTGACCGCGGTGCAGGACCTGACCTTCACGGTCGGCCGCGGCGAGGTCGTCGGCTTCCTCGGCCGCAACGGCGCGGGCAAGTCCACGACCATGCGCATCCTCTCGTGCTTCATGCCGGCCACGAGCGGCTCGGCGCGCGTGGCGGGATTCGATGTTTACACGCAGGCGCTGGAAGTGCGCCGCCGCATCGGCTACATGCCGGAGAACAACCCGCTCTACCTCGACATGCGCGTGCGCGAATACCTCAAGTTCCGCGCGCGGCTCAAGGGACTCGGCGCCGCGCGCAGCCGCGACCGCGTGGACACCGTGCTCGACCAATGCGGCCTCGGCGAGGTCACCCGCAAGGTCATCGGCCATCTCTCGAAAGGCTACCGCCAGCGCGTCGGCATTGCCGATGCCCTCGTGCACGAGCCCGAACTGGTCATCCTCGACGAACCAACGATCGGCCTGGACCCGCACCAGATTCGCACCGTGCGCCAGCTCGTGAAGGACCTCGGCAGGGAGCGCACCGTGCTCATCTCCACGCACATCCTCCCGGAGGTCGAGATGACCTGCAACCGCGTCATCATCATCAAGGAGGGCCGCATCTTCGCCGCGGACACGGTCGAGAATCTCCAGAAGAGGATGGGCGGCGGCAACCAGGTCATCGCCGAAATCGCCGCGCCCGCCGCCGACTTGCGCCTCGCCTGGGAAGCCACGGCGGAAATCCAGCACTTCGACATCTCGCCCGCGGACGGCGAGTATCAACGCTGCGCGCTCACGCCGCGCGAAGGCGTGGACATCCGCCCGCAGGTGTTCGACCTCGCGCGCCAGCGCGGGTGGGCGTTGCGCGAGCTGACGCGCAGCCGTCATTCACTCGAGGATATCTTCGTGCACGTCACGCGCGCCGAGCCGGAAGAGGAGGGATTCTGATGCGCGTGTTTGCCACACTGGTCCGGCGCGAACTGGGCGCGAGCTTCGCCTCGCCGACGGGCTACGTGATCATCGCCGGGGTGCAATTCCTGCTGGGCATGAGCCTGTGGATCGTGCTGAAGGCGCTCAACGGCCAGTCGTTCGACATGCCGGTGACGGAGGCGTTCTACAACAACGGCCTCTGCTGGCTCGTGCTGCTGCTCGCGCCGCCGGTCATCACGATGCGGACCTTCGCGCTCGAAAAACTCACCGGCACATACGAAACGCTCATGACCGCGCCCGTCGGCGACTTGCAGGTCGTGCTCGCGAAGTTCTCCGGCGCGCTGCTGTTCTATCTCGCGACATGGACGCCGGTGCTGCTCTATCCCGTGCTGCTCAAGCATTACACGCCCGGGTTCGGGCAGGTGGATGTCGGGGCGCTCGCGGGAACCTTCATCGGGATGCTGCTCTACGGGTCGGTCTACATCGCGCTCGGCTGCATGGCCTCCGCGCTCACGCGCAGCCAGATCATCGCGGCGATGAACACCTTCGCGCTCGGCCTCGGGCTGTTCCTCATCGGCTACCTCGGCGTGATTCTCCAGCCCAAGCCCGGCTGGCAAAAAGCCGTGTTCGACCACATGTCGATGATTGACCACATGCGGGACTTCACGCGCGGCATCGTGGACACACGGCACGTCACCTACTACCTCAGCCTCACGACGCTGTTCTTGTTCTTCACGTTGAAGGCCGTGGAAAGCCGGCGTTGGAAGTGACGCGAATGACTGAAGACTCCCCATCGCGCCCCAGCTTCTCGTTGAGCCGCCGCTTCGGCGCGGGCTTCAACGTCCTGCTCGGCATCGTCGTCATGGTCGCCATCATCGTGATGGTGAACTTCCTTTCCGCACGGCATTTCAGGCGCCATGCGCTCTCGGGCGAACGCAAATACGTGCTCGCCACCTCGACCCAGCACGTTCTCCGCAGCCTGACAAACCAGGTGAAGGTCACCATCTACTTCGACCCCGAGGACCCGCTCTACAGCCACGTCAGCGGCCTGCTCAAGGAATACAGCCTGCGCAACCCGCGCATCGTCCTCGACTCCGTGAACTACGCGATCGAGCCCGGCAAGGCCGAACTCGTCAAGGCCACCTACAAACTCCCGCCCTCCTCCAAGGACCTCGTCATCTTCGACGCCGGCGGCAAGACCAAGATCGTGCGCGCGTCCGACCTGTCGAACTACGACATGAGCGACGTCGTCAGCGGCAAGGGCCGCGAAGTCAGGCGCAAGTCCTTCAACGGCGAGCAGCACTTCACCTCCGCGCTGATCACCCTCGGCGACCGCACGCCCCTGCGCGCCGCGTTTTCGGTCGGCCACGGCGAACACGACCCCGGCGACGGCGTCAACGACACCGGCTACGGCCGCCTCCTCACGCTGCTCAACGAGAACAACGTCGAGGCCGTCCGCATGATCCTCGGCGGCACCAATGACATTCCCACGGACATCAACCTGGTGATTGTCGCCGGGCCGAAGCTCCCGTTCGAGCCCGTCGAACTGGAAAAACTCCACCGCTACCTCGGTCAGGGCGGACGACTCCTCGTGCTGCACCACTATGCGGCGAACACCGGCCTCGAGGCGCTTCTGGAACGCTGGGGCGTGCAATCGCTCGACCGCCACGTGACCGACCGCATGACCCTCCGTTCGGACGCCTCGATCCTCATCGGCAACTATTCGAGCCATGACATCGTCCGCCCGCTCTCGCTCGCCGCGCTGCCGCTGCAACTCGCCATGCCGCGCGTCGTCGAGCGGCTCAAGGATTACCCCACCATCTCCGACGCGCCGCAGATTCACACGCTCTTCAGCACCACCGAGGGCGGCGAGGCCATTGTCGACTATCGCAACGGCCTGCGGCGCGACCCGCTGCGCGACCGGCGCGGCGTCATTCCGCTTGCGGTCGCCGTCGAGAAGCTCGGCGTCAAGGGCGAGTCCCGCGCCTCCGGGTCCACGCGGCTGGTCGTCGCGGGCGATTCGTTCTTCCTCGACAACCAGATGATCACGAGCGCGGCCAACCGCGACTTCGCGTGGAACGCCGTCAACTGGCTGCTCGACCGCTCGAACATGCTCGGCATCGCCCCGCAGTCCATCCGCGAGTTCAAGTTCAACCTGTCCGACGACGCGCTGGCCCGCGTGCGCTGGATCGTCCTCGGCGCGATGCCCGGCGCCGTGCTGTTCTGGGGCTGGCTCGTCTTCATCCGCCGGAGACATTGACCCGCGTGAACACGACCCAAACCAAGGCGCTCCTGCTGGTCGCCGCGCTCCTCGCGGCCTTCATCCTCATGTTCGAGTTCCGCGACTCCGGCGCGGACCCCGCCGCCGCCGAGATCCCGCGGCTTTTCCGCAACCTCCGGCCGGCCGACGTGACGGCCGTCGAGTTCACCCGCACCAACCTCTCGCTCCGCGCCGCGCGCTCCAACGGCATGTGGTCGCTCTCCGCGCCCATCCGCTACCCGGCGCACGCCATTCCGATCGAGGGGCTGCTCGACGTGTGCGCGCGCATCAAGCCGCAGGCGCTCATCCCCGCCGCGCAGGTGAAGTCCGCCGCGGAATTCGGACTCGCCACCCCGCAGGCCGTGTTCAAGTTCCGGGCCGGGGGCACGACGCACGAGCTGCGCGTCGGCAACCGCTCGCCCGTGGGCAACCAGGTCTACGTGCAAGCCGGCGGCGACACCGGCGTCGCGGCGCTCGACGCCGCGCTGCTCGAAATTCTCCCGCGCTCCCCCGATGACTGGCGCGACCGCCGGTTGCTGAGCCTCGGCCCGGGCGCGTTCGACCGCTTGCGGCTCCGCTCCGGCACGCGCGACCTGGTGTTCGAGCGCGACGCGACCAACGGCCTCTGGCGGATCACCAGCCCGCCGCCCGCCAAGCGCGCCGACACCCCGCTCGTCACGCAGTTGCTGAGGGATTTGCAGGAGTGGGCCGTGCAGGCCTTCGTCACCGACGACCCGAAGGCCGACCTCGAACCCTTCGGTCTCGCCACGCCGCAAGCCGAACTCGCCTTTTCCCGCGGCACCAACGACGTGCTCGGGGTCCAGTTCGGCCTCGGCCCCACGAACGCGCCCGACCTGCTCTTCGCGCGCCGGCTTGCGCACACCAACATCGTCCTCGTCCCCCGCCCGCTCCTCGACAAGCTCCGCGCGCCCTACTGGGAATGGTGCGACGCCCACATGGTGGACAGCCTCGCGCCGACGAGCTTCGACACGCTCGAAGTCACGGGTCCGGACGGTTTCCTCGCGCAACGGCAGACCAACCACTCGTGGCGAATCCTCTCGCCGACCAATCTCGCCGCCGACACCGAGGCCATCGAGTCCCTTCTCGCGCGCCTCGCCTCGCTCGAAGCCATCTCGCTCGCGAAGGAAGTCGTCACGGATTTCAAAGTCTTCGGCCTCGACCCGCCGCAGCGCCGCGTGGCCCTCCTGCGCTCGACCACGAATGCCGCCGGCACGCCGGCCAACGCGCTCGTTGCCGCGGTGGATTTCGGTCTCAACGAAATGGAGGGCGCCGCCCGCACCGACCGCGTGTTCGCCCGGCGCCACGATGAAAACTTTGTCTACACCGTCCGCATGCAGGACCTCGAACGCACGCCGCTGGAGTTGTGGAAGGTCCGCGACCGGCAGGTCTGGGACTTCACGACCGCGCAGGTCGCCAGGCTCGAAGTCACGTTCCAGGGCCGCGAGCGCAAGCTCCAGCGCGTCTCCGCCCAGCAGTGGAAGGCCGACGGTGAAGCCCTCGATCCAAACATCAGCGCGGCGATCGAGGAGACCGCGCACCGGCTCGGCACCCTGCGCGTCGACTCGTGGTTTGCGCGCGGCACGCAGCAGCTCATCGCGCGCGGATTCGCGGCCAAGGCCTACAAGGTCAATGTGATCCTGCTCGTCAACGGGCAGGAACGCCTGCAGTCGCTCGCCTTTGGCCCGATGACGCCGAAGGGCCCGCTCGCCGCCGTGACGCTCGACGGCCAGCCCGTGCTGTTCATCTTCCCCACCACGCTCTACGCCGGGTTCATCCAGCGATACCTCGTCGTCCCCGAGTGAGGCGCCCCCTGCGATGACCGAGGAACGCGCAACCGGGCGTGAGGCGAAACGCGGCTGGCTCATCGCGCGCCGGCTCTTCCGCCGGCTTCGCATCGCGTGCCTGCTGCTCGTGCTCGGCGGCGTGGCGGGGTTCATCTACCTGAACCAGATTGGCCTGCCCGGCTTCGCCAAGCGCCGGCTGCAAGCCGAGTTGCACGCGCGCGGGCTGGACATCGAGTTCGAGCGCGTCCGCCTCCGCTGGTATCGCGGCATCGTCGCCGAAAAACTCACCGTCGCCGCACCGGCCCGGATGAAAGGCGCGAGCCTCTTCATCGCGGAGATGGAAATCCGGCTCGACCCCGACGCGTTGCGGCGGCGGCAGATCAAGGTGCCCTCGATCGCCGTGCGCGAGGGACGCCTCGTGTGGCCCGTGGCGGTGTCGAACGAACCCCCGCGCGAACTCGTCGCCGCGGGCATCACCACGGAACTTCGCTTCCTGCCCAACGAAACCTGGGAACTCGAGAAGTTCACCGGACGGTTGAACGACTTCCCCGTCACGCTCGGCGGCGCCGTGACGCACGCGAGCCGGTTGCGCGCGCGCGCGGCGTCCGCGGACCCCGGCGTCTCCACGGGCCGCGGTGCCTCGCTCCTGCGTCGCGGACTCGACGAGATGGACCGCATTCAGTTCGAGTCACAGCCCGAGCTCGCGCTCGACGTGCGCGCGGACGCGCGGGACGGCGGCGGCTTCGACGCGCGCGTGAAGCTCGCCACCTCCGGCGTGAAATCGCCGTGGGGCTCGGCGCGCGGGCTGCACGTCGAAGGCTGGGCCCGCCGAAGCTACGGCACCAATTCGCCGGTCCGCGCGGAGGCGACCACGCGGTTTGCCGAGTTCGCCGCGGGCCCAGTCCGGATGGGACAAGGCGAACTCGAGCTTCACGGCTATCTTACGGATCACCATCAATTCGGAACGAATCACGCCAGCTCCGTCGTCCTGAATTTGAAGTCCGAGAATGTCCGGTCGGCGGACGCTTCGGCCCGAGCCTTGCATCTGGTCGTCTCGTCGCTCTTGAAGGCCCATGGGGCAAGCTCCGAGATTTCGCTGAACGCCGAGGAACTGAAAACAACTTGGGGCGAGGCGGCCTCTGGAAACGCCGCCGTGCTGCTCACGGTGTCGCCCGACTTCAAGTCGTTTGCCGGCGCGATGACCGACCTGACCCTTCGTTCTCCGAAATCGAGGTGGGCCTCCGCGGATCACGCGGAGATTGGCGTTTACCGCCATTACACCGGCTCCGCCACGAACCCTGTCATGTTCAAGTGGGCTGATCCTGCGGCGTGGAATGTGCAGTGGACCGTCCAAGCCACCAATGTCACCGCCACGAACCTCGCCCTGGCAAACCTCCATGCCGACGGCTCGTGGCGCCAGCCGCAGTTGGAAATCAAGAGCCTCTCCACCAAACTTTACGACGGCAGGCTCGATGGCAGCGCATCACTGGACACCGAGACGCGCCGGCTGACCGCGAAGGCGCGTCACGCGAGTTTCGACTTCTGGAAACTCGCCCCGCTGGTCGATCCGGGCACGAGGCGGTTCCTCGCGCAATACCAGTTCGACACGCCACCGCGCGTGAGCGTCGAGGCCGCCGTCACGCTGCCGGCGTGGACGAACAAGGCACCGGACTGGAAGGCCGACGTGCTGCCCACGCTGACGCTCGCCGGCAACGTCGCGGGCGGCCGCGGCTCGTATCGCACCGTGCCGTTCACCGCGGTCCGCACCGACGTGACGCTCTCGAACGAAGTGCTGCACCTGCCGAACCTCGCCGTGCAGCGGCCCGAGGGGCGCGCCGAGTTCTCCTACACCGAGGTGCTGCGGACGCGGGACTACCGGTTCCGCGGCCACGCGGCGATCGATCCGCGCGCGGTGCGGCCGTTGCTCGAGGATGACGGGCAGCGCCGCGTGCTGGACGACCTGCGATTCACGGTGCCGCCGCGCATCGAGGGCGAAGTGCGCGGGTGCTGGCTTGCGCGCGACCGCGTGGGACTCGACGTGCGCGTGGCGGTGACGAACTTCATCCTCCGCGGCGAGGAGTGCGGAAGCTTCACCGCCGCGGTGCAATTCACGAACGAGGTCTTTCGTGTCACCGACGCGCGCATCACACGCGGCGCGGGGCTCGCCACGGTGCCGCTCGGCGTCGTGGACCTGCGGGCGCAGCGGCTCTTCCTCACCAACGTCCACAGCACGCTCGACCCGATGCCCGTGGCGCGGGCCATCGGCCCGAAGACGGCGCAGCACCTCGCGCCGTATCGGTTCGGGAAGCCGCCCGTGGCGCGGGTGAACGGCTCGCTGCCCCTCCGGGACGGCGAGACGACCGACCTGCACTTCGAGATCAGCGGCGGGCCCTTCGCGTGGCAGCGCTTCAACCTGCCGGACATCCGCGGCGGGATACACTGGGTCACGAACACGCTCGTGCTCACCAACGTGACCGGGAGATTCTACGGCGGCGAGTTGCGGGGCGACGCGGCGTTTGACTTCACCCGCGACGACGGCGCGGACTTTCGCTTCTCGATGGTCACCGCGGGCGCGGACTTGCGGGCGCTGGTCGCGGATGTCTCGACGCCGACGAACCGGCTCGAGGGGACGCTCAGCGGCGTGTTGAGCGTGACCTCCGGGCGCACGGAAGATTTCAAGAGCTGGCAGGGGTTCGGCAGCGCGCGGCTGACCAACGGCCTGTTGTGGGACGTGCCGCTGGTCGGCATTTTTTCGCCGGTGCTCAACGCGATCGTGCCCGGCCTCGGGGCGAGCCGCGCCCGCGAGGCGACCGCGAACTTCACCATCACCAACAGCGTCGTCCGCACCACCGACCTGGAAATCCGGTCGCCGCCCGCCCGGCTGCACTACGACGGCACGATCGACTTCGAATCGCGTGTGAACGCGCGCGTGGAGGCGGAGTTGTTTCGTGACGCGTTTCTCGTCGGGCCGCTGCTGAGTTTCATCACCACGCCGTTGACGAAGGTGTTCGAATACAAGGTGACCGGCACGCTCTCGCGGCCCGAGGGCGAGCCGACTTACGTGCCGAAGTTCCTGCTGCTCCCTCTGCGGCCATTCCACACGTTGAAGCAGCTCATTCCAGGGTTGGACGATTCGTCGAAGCCGCCGCCGAAGAAGAAGTGACTGCCGCGCGGGTTCCCGTGTCCCGATGTCGTTCCGGGAATCCCATGATGATGCGCGCGCCGCGCTTGCAGGTGAAATGGCTGTAAACCCACCGCAAGAGCGCCGCGGCCTTGTTGCGGAACCCGACGAGGAACAGCAGGTGAATCCCGGTCCACGCGAGCCACGCGGGGAAGCCTGTCAGTTCCATCGGGCCCGCCTGCGCAACGGCCGCCGAGCGGCCGATGGTCGACATGCCGCCCCTGTCCCAATATTTGAACGACGGGCGTTGCGCGTGCGCGCCGGATTCCAGTTCGTCCTCGATGAGCCGCGCGACGGGCGACGCCATCTGAATCGCCGCGGGCGCGACGCCGGGCCCGGTTCACGGCGCAAGCCACACGCCCGAGAAGCGGGTGCCAGTCCATGTGAACCCCGCGCGCCGGTGTCTTCCATCCGCGCCGAGTTGAAGCCAGTCCATGTGCTCCACGGTCGTGACGAGGACGGCAAAGTTGTCGAATCCGCGCGCGGTCTCGTCGGGAGTTGGGACCCGCTCGCGCCACTCGGCGGGCAGGGCAAGTTCGGGCGCGGCGATCGCCGTGCCGGGCGGATGGCGGGAACAGTAGTTGGGCCGGTTCGTGACCGGCACGGACTTCCACGCCGCCTCGGCGATCGCGTCGACATGATGCGTCATGGCAAGGGCCGTGATGCGCAGTTGAACGCGGGCGGCGGCATCGTGGAAGAGCCACTGGACGTTGGGATTGAGCCGCAGGTGCTGGACTTTGGCGGTGCGGACATCCGAGTGGCAGGCAAGCTGGCGCCTGGCCGTGTCGACCGACCGGAGCACGACCGTGCGCATCGAGGCATCGAACTGGGTGGCAGTCCCGAAGGCCGCGGTGCGGAGCGGATGCTCGGCGGCGGCGGCGGCTTCTTCGAGCGCGCGCCAGACGAGTCCGGGCAGGTCGTCGAGCGCAGAGAATGACCAGTGCATCGTGAGCCGAAAGTTGGCCGAAGCTCCCCTGCGGACGCAAGCATCAGCGTGCGAAAACGCGAGCGCGGGCGGATTCGTTCCGTGATTGACGCGGAGGGGGGGAAGCTCGAACCTTTCGCGGGTTTGATGCGGCGGCGATGGATGCACCCGCGCCCCCCGCGCATGGTCGTGCGCGGCAATCGCCCGCCAACCCCGGCTTCAGGCGTCGACGGGATGCGCAGGCGGGCTTGTGCGTCCCCGGGCGGGCGGGCCGTCCGTCAGCACACAACCGAATCCTGACCATGGCAATTGTGACCGTTCCTGACCGGCCGAAGGTCCTCCTGTTGGACGACGACCCCGGCATGCTCGGCAAGCTCGAGACCATGCTGGACCAGTGGGGATTCCGGACGGTGACCGCGTCCGAGGCCGACAAGGCATTCGACATCCTCGTGCACGACGATGAGATCCGTGTGGCCGTGGTGGACTACATGCTCCAAGGCATGAACGGGTTCGAGCTTTGCCGGAAAATCCGGTCAAAACTCCACAGTTCCACGCTGCACATCCTCATTCTCACGGCAAAGTCCGGCAAGGCGCAGATTGTCGAGGGCCTCGGGGCGGGAGCGGATGATTTTCTCAGCAAGCCGTTCCATCCCGATGAGCTTCGCGCCCGGATTTTGGCCGGCGCGCGCGCCGCAAAGGTGCAGGCGGAACTGCGCCGGCAACTTGCGCAGTATGAAACCGCGCTCCGGCTTCTCGGGCAGGCGCTCCAATTCGTCCCACGGTGCGAATCCTGCAAGAAGATCCGCGACCTCGACGGCAACTGGCACAAGCTCAAAGTCTCCATCAGCTTCGGCGAGGAGGACGTGAATCGGCACCATTTCACCTGCCCGGAGTGCGAGTCCCTCAAATCCGCACCCGCAGCAATGCCAGAGGCTGGCGCACAGCCCGCAGCCCCGACACCCGGTGCTTCCCCCGCCCCCAAGCTCGCCTGAGTGACGACGGACCGACCTCCGGCGCACCCAGAATCCAGCGGGAGAAAGAAAAGGGCGGACTCCGCGGAGCCCGCCCAATCCGGCACTAAAGTGCCCAAGAGCGATTCGGGCAGCAGACGCCAAGGAGGTGGGGGTGGGGAACCCCTCTGAAGAAACGTGCTGCCACCCGAATCAAAAACCTGAGCCAAAAAGTAAGGGTAAGCTAGGACCCGAGTCGGCTTTGTCAACGCCATTCTTGGGAATTTACAATGCCCTAACACAACCCGCCACACCCGCCTTGGGCCACGCGGACTCCAGCCCGGGTGCTTGATCAGCTGACCAGCACCAGCGAGACGCGCTCGTTCTTCCCATTGCGCCCGACACCTTGCGCTCGCGGGTCGAGCACCGGCTTGCCATCCACCATGAACACGTAAAGATGATGCCCGTGGTTCAGTTGCGCCATTGCGGTCCAGTTGCCGTCCACCTGACGCTCCATCGGGTTTGCCGCGGCATCCCAATCGTTGAAGTCGCCGACCACGGACACCGATTGCGCCGCCGGCGCGTTGCAGATGAAACTCATCCACCGCGTGTTGTTCTTGCCCGAATACCTGCCCTTGGTGTCCGGGCGTTCAAAAAATGAACTCATGACTCAAAAACGATGATTCGAACCTTCTGCAAGTTTCAGTCTGCGTGGCGGAACCGCCCGGCCGCGGACTTTTCGGGCGAGAAAAGACCAGACTCAGTCGTCGGGCGCAATCCAGAAATCCACGCCGCATGAGCCGTTCCGCATGCACGCGCCTCCGCGCGGCGCTCGCGACCGCCCGTCGCGCCCTGCTTGACGCCCGAGCGCAGGACGATCATTGGACCGGCGAACTGTCCGCGAGTGCCCTCTCCACCGCCACAGCGGTCACGGCGCTCGCGCTCGTCACCCGCGAATCGGGCGACGCCATCGCGCGAATCTCGCCGCGCTTGCTGGGACGCGGACTAGACTGGCTGGCCGAGCATCAAAACCCCGATGGCGGTTGGGGCGACACCGTCCAGAGTCTCAGCAACATCAGCACCACCGCGCTCGGCTGGGCGGCGTTCGCCGTCGTGCCCGGCGGGGAAGTGCGCCTCAGAGCCAGCGTGCAACGCGCCGAACGCTGGCTCGCCGGGCACAGCAGCGGCGGCGCGGCGCTCGACATCCAGCGGCTTGTCGAAGCCATCACCGCCCGCTACGGAAAGGACCGCACGTTTTCCGTGCCCATTCTCACGATGTGCGCCCTGGCCGGCCGGCTCGGCCCGGGCGCGGGCGCGTGGCGTTCGGTGCTTCCGCTGCCCTTCGAACTCGCCGCCGCGCCGCGTCAGCTTTTCGCGGCGTTGCGGCTGCCGGTCGTGAGCTACGCGCTCCCCGCGCTCATCGCCATCGGGCAGGCGCGCCATCACCACTTGCCGCCGCGCAACCCGCTCACGCGCGGGATTCGAAACGCGGCCCGCGCCCGGACGCTTCGCACGCTCGCCGAAATCCAGCCCGCGAGCGGCGGTTTCCTCGAAGCCACGCCGCTGACGAGCTTTGTCGCGATGAGCCTTGCGGCGAGTGGCAACGCAAACCATCCGGTCACGCGCAACGCCGTCGCATTTCTGCTCGCATCCGCGCGCGGGGATGGAAGCTGGCCGATTGACACGAACCTCGCCACGTGGGTGACGACACTCGCCGTGAACGCCCTCGCTGCGGGCGGCGCGCCCGTGCTTGATGTGTCGGAACGCGCGCAAGTCGTGCAGTGGCTCCTGAGCCAGCAATACCGCGTGGAGCATCCTTACACGCACGCCGCGCCGGGGGGCTGGGCTTGGACCGACCTGCCCGGCGGCGTGCCGGACGCCGACGACACCGCGGGCGCGCTGCTCGCGCTCGCAAATCTTTCCGCCATCCAGACGGGCGAAACGCCGCACGCGCCGACTCTCGCCGCGGCGGACCTCGGCACGCGCTGGCTGCTCGGTCTTCAGAACTCCGACGGCGGCATCCCGACCTTTTGCCGCGGCTGGACGAATCTGCCCTTCGACCGCAGCAGCCCGGACCTCACGGCGCACGCCCTGCGCGCATGGGCGGCTTGGCGCGCCGCGCTGCCCGACTCCCTGGCCGCGCGAATGACGCGTGCGATATCGCGTGGACTCGGCTACCTCGAACGAGCGCAACGCGCCGATGGCTCGTGGCTGCCGCTCTGGTTTGGCAACCAGCACTCGCGCGACGACGAGAACCCGACCTACGGCACGTCCCGCGTGCTGCAAGGGCTCGAGCCGCTGGACGACCGGGAATTCCCCGGAGTATCCGGGATGCGGGAACGCGCAGGCGCGTGGCTGGGATCGATTCAGAACCGTGACGGCAGTTGGGGCGGTGGACACGGCGGCCCGCCGTCCGTCGAGGAAACCGCGCTTGCCGTCGACTCGCTCGCCCCGTTCCCGTCGCACGAAGCTGAGGTCGCGCGCGGCGTCGAGTGGCTCGTCACGCGGATCGAAAATGGTTCGTGGACGCAGCCTTCGCCCATCGGTTTCTACTTCGCGAAGCTCTGGTATTTCGAGCGCCTCTACCCGCTCATTTTCACCGTGGGGGCGCTGGAACGCGCGGCGCGAGCGCCGTTGGGCGCGGCTACGGCGCAGCCGAAATCTCCAGCATCCGCTCGATCGGCGCCCGGGCGCGCGTGAGGATTTCCGCGGGCAGTTCCAGCCTCGGCGCAAGGTTCTTCATGCAGTCGCGCACCTTCGCGAGCGTGTTCAGCTTCATGAATTTGCACTCACTGCACCGGCAGTGGTCCGTCGGCATCCGCATCACATCGAACACCGGCGCGCAGAAGAATTCCTTGTCCGGGCATTCCTTCTGCATGCGGTGCAGGATGCCCGACTCGGTGACGATGACGAACCGCTTGGCCGGGCTCTGTCTGCACCATGTGATCATTTTCTCGGTCGAGCACACCGCGTCGGCCAGCTCGCGCACCTCGCGCAGGCTCTCGGGATGCACCACGATTTTCGCGTCCGGCCACGACGCGCGCGCGCGGAGTACCTGGTCGCGGCGGAACTCGACGTGCGCGTAACAGTTGCCGCGCCACAACGTCATCGGCCGGCCCGTCTGCTCCATCACCCACGCGCCGAGGTTTTCATCCGGCACGAATAGCAGGTCGCGATCCTTCGGCGCGGCATTGACGATCTTCACCGCATTGCCGCTGGTGCAGATGCAGTCGGTCAATGCCTTCACGGCGGCGGAGCAGTTGATGTAGGCGATGGTGTAGAAGTTCGGGTTGGTCGCCTGCAACCTGGCCAGCTCCGGTGCCGGGCAGCTTTCCTCGAGCGAGCACCCCGCGTCCTTGTCCGGCAGCACCACGATCTTGCCGGGGTTCAAAATCTTCGCCGTCTCCGCCATGAAATGGACGCCGCAGAACACGATCACGTCCGCGCTCGTGGCAGCGGCCTGCTGCGAGAGGCCGAGCGAATCGCCGACGTAATCCGCCACATCCTGAATCTCGGGGACCTGATAGTTGTGCGCGAGGATGACGGCGTTGAGCCGGCGCTTGAGCTCGCGAATCTCCTCCGCCATCGGGTCAAACTGCGCGCGCGGCATGCCCTTCCGGACGGAGGGCGCGCCGGTTCGCAGCGGCTGGACTTCGTTCAAGTCAATCATCGTGGCGCAAGTTAGTGTCCGGCCGCGGGAGCGTCAATCACCCGGCTCCCCTCCGCTATCCACGCTGCTGCTCCGACTTGATCCGCCTTCGCTCGCGCCAGAATTCAAACACGCCCGGCAGGATGGAGATGAAAATGATCGCAAGAATCACCGACGAGAAATTCCTCTTCACCCACGGCATCGTGCCAAAGAAGTAACCCGCGGGCACCAGCAACCCGATCCAGAGCAGCGCTCCCGTGACGTTGAACATCATGAATCGCGCGTAGGTCATCCTGCCCGCGCCCGCGACGAACGGCGCGAACGTCCGCACGATCGGCACGAACCGCGCGATGATGATCGTCTTGCCGCCGTAGCGCTCGAAGAACTCGTGCGTGCGCGCGAGATGCTCCGGTTTGATGAGCCGCGGGAATTTCCGCTGGAGCCGTTCGCCGGCGAATTTCCCGACCCCGTAGTTCACGGTGTCGCCGAGGATCGCCGCGGCGATGAGCAACGCGCTGACCAGCCACACGTCGAGCTTCCCGCCCGCCGCGATCGCGCCCACGGCGAACAGCAGCGAGTCGCCCGGCAGGAACGGCGTCACCACGAGCCCCGTCTCGCAGAACACGATCAGGAACAGGATCGCGTAAACCCACGCCCCGTATTCGCCCACGAGCGCGTCGAGGTGCCGGTTGAGGTGCAGGACGATGTCGAGCAGCTTCTTGAGCAGTTCCATGCGGTCACGTGGCGCGAACCGTGCGCGAGAAACCCGTTGCGACGCAAGGCCGATGTTGCACACTCCGCCCATGCGCGCCGCCGTGCTTCATGGGAAGGAAGATGTCCGCATCGAGGAAGTCGCTCCGCGGCCGCTCGGGCCGGGCGAGGTGCGCATCGGCATCCAGGCCGCGCTCACCTGCGGCACCGACCTGAAGGTCTTCAAACGCGGCTACCACGCGAAGATGATCCGGCCGCCGGCCGTGTTCGGCCACGAACTCGCCGGCGAAATCTCCGAATCGAGCGCGGTTGGATGGCGAATCGGCGACCGCGTCGTCGTCGCGAACTCCGCCCCCTGCGGCGAGTGCCCGTGGTGCCGGGGCGGACAGGAGGCGCTGTGCGATGACCTGCTCTTCCTCAACGGCGCGTATGCGGAGTCCATCGCCGTGCCTTCGCGGCTCGTCGAGAAAAACCTGCTGCGACTGCGCGACACCACAGCCTTTCGTGACGCCGCACTCACGGAACCGCTCGCGTGCGTCGTGCTCGGCATCGAGGATTCGCAACTCCGCGCCGGGCAGCGCGTGCTCGTGATCGGCGCGGGGCCGGTCGGGTTGATGTTCGTCGCGCTCGCGAAACACCTCGGCTGCGACGTCACCGCGGCGGGCCGTGGCGAAGGGCGCCTTCAAACCGCCGCGAGACTCGGTGCGACCGCGGTGGACGTTGGCGGCGACCGCAACCTCGAAAGCGAGCTGTCCGGCCGCGGTGGCGGCGGCTTCGACGTCGTCATCGAGGCTGTCGGCAAGCCCGAGGTGTGGGAAACCGCGACGCGCCTCGCGCGCAAGGGCGGGCTTGTGAACTTCTTCGGCGGCTGCCCGGCGGGCACGAGCGTGACGCTCGACACCGGGCTGCTGCACTATTCGAGCCTCACGCTCAAGGCGAGTTTCCATCACACCCCGCGCACGGTCCGGCGCGCGTTCGAATTCATCGAGTCGGGCGTGATCCGCGCGAAGGATTTCGTGGACGGCGCGTGCGGCTTGAGCGAACTGCCCGCCCTGCTGAAGTCCATGACCGCCGGGAATCGCGCCGTGAAAACGTTCGTGGACGTGCGCGCGTGATTCGCGGCGCCGCCGTCACCGCCCCGCGCTTGGGACCGCGCGGTCGCCTTCTCCGCGGCGCATTTGGAAGGGAACGCTCTTCGTGATTTCGAGGACGAGCGCGGAGAACTTGTGCTGCCCCTTCGCGAGGCCTTTCATGATCTGGTCCACGGCGCACTTGTCCGGGTAATCGAGGCCGCGGCCGAGCGCGTAGGTGAGCAACTTCTCGGCGATGCAGCGGAGGAATTCCTCGCGCTTGCGCGTGGATAACACGGCCACCAGGTCGGCCGGGCCCTTGAAGGTCTCGCCGGTGGCGAGCCTGCCCGCCGCGTCCACGGCCGCGCCCGAGTCCGTCGCGCGCCACGCGCCGATGCCGTCGAAGTTCTCGAATCCGAACCCGATCGGGTCCATCCGCGCATGGCACGAGGCGCACGACGGGTTGTCGCGATGCTGCTCCATCCGCTGCCGGAGTGTGCCGGTGAGTTCCTTGCCTTCCTTGAGTTCCGGCACATCGGGAGGCGGAGGCGGCGGCGGAGTGGCGAGGATGTTTTCGAGCACCCACTTGCCGCGCTTCACGGGCGAGGTGCGCGTCGGGTTCGACGTGAGCGTGAGGATGCTCGCGTGCGTGAGCACGCCGACGCGGCCGGTGCCCTTGAGGCTCACGCGCTGGAAGCCGTCGCCCGTCACGCCGGAAATCCCGTAATGCCGGGCGAGGCGCGGGTCGGCGAACGAATAGTCGGCGGTGAGAAACTCGAGCACGCTGCGGTCCTCGCGGGCGACGTGATCGAAGAACAGCTCCGTCTCCCGCTGCATCGAGGCGCGGAGCGGGTCGTCCCACGCGGGGAACGCGGCCTTGTCGGGCGTCATCAGCCGGAGGTTGCGAAGCTGCAGCCACTGGCCCGCGAAGTTCTCCGACAGCGCGGCGCTCCGCGGGTCGCGCAACATCCGGCGCACCTGCGGTTCGAGATTTTTGCGAAGCGTGCCGCGTCGGGCCTCGGCGAACAACTCCTCGTCCGGCATGCTGCTCCACAGGAAATAGGAGAGCCGCGATGCGAGCGCGAATTCGTTCACCGGATGCACGGCGCGCGGATTGTCGGGCTCGGGCTGGAGTTCGCCTCGAAAAAGAAAGTGCGGAGAGACGAGCACGGCTTGCAGCGCGAGCTTCACCGCCGCCTCGATCGAATCGCCGTGCTTTCGCGACATCTCCACGAAACGCAGCACGCGGGTGACTTCGTCCGCGGACACGGGACGGCGGTAGGCGCGGCGCATGAAGTCCCCGACAATGGCGCGCGCCGCCGCGGCGGCATCGGCCGCGCCGGCCGCCGGCGCGAACAGGCGCGCGTGACTCGCCGGAAGTTCGCCGCGCCCGCCCGTTGGACCGGCGATCTCGAGGAACTTCACGAAGACCATGCCCCTTTGGTTCAGGCCGGACTTCCACTTCGCGGCCTCGGCGGGCGGGAGGCCCGTCTTGTCGCGCCGCATCACCGCGCGCAAGCGGTGGCGCCCGGTCGCGAGCCGCGTTTTGACCTCGTGGAGTTTTGCGAAGTCCGTCCCGGGCGCGACCTCGAATTCCCCGAGCACCGACTGGTCGAGCAGGAGGCTCAAGCGCATGGGCACGTTGGTCTCCTGCCGGCTCGCGGCAAACACGCGGAATGAATACTCGCCCGCAACCTGCACCCAGTGGTCCACGGCCACGTCGTCCTCCTCGACGCTCGTGAGCGTAACCCACCCGTCGCCGCGGCGGCGGGCGTTGTAGCCGACCTCGACGGAGTCCGCGGAATAGCGCTTCGTCGTCTCGATGCCGGGCCGCGCGACGATCGCGCGGTCGAGAATCTTCTCCGCGGCGGACAGATACTTCTCGAGCAGCACGGGCGCGAGGCTCAGCGCGTCGCCGACGTTGTCGAAGCCATGCCCGGAATCATCCGCGGGGAAATCCGCCGCGGGCTGGAAGTCCACGCCCACGAGGTCGCGGATGGTGTTGTTGTATTCGGCGCGGTTGAGGCGGCGGATCGTGACGCGGCCGGGGTCGGGGTTGTTGCAGTCGACAAGAAAGACGGCCTGCTCGATCCAGCGCATGATGCGCTCGCGCTCGGCGATCGAGGGCTGCCGTTTGCCCTGCGGCGGCATCTCGCCGTTGCGCAGGTTCGTGAGCACGTGCGCCCACACCTTGCGATCGCGCGCGGGAGATTCGCCGGCGGGATACGAGAATGTGTCGAGCGCGAGGCCGCCTTTCTTGCGGTCGGTGTCGTGGCAGGACAAGCAGTAGTGGGCGAGCAGCGGGCGGACCTCCTTCTCGAAGGAGGGCGGTGCAGATCTGGACGAGCCGAAGGGAGCGGCCGGAGCCGGGGTCGTGCGCAACGCGAGGATGGCCACGCACGCGAGCAGGAAAGTTCGGTGGACGTGCATGGCTGTTCGACGGGATTGGCGGGACGTGGTTTCAGGTAGCGAGGCGTGTCGGTGCAACTCACTTCCCCTTCTTCGCCGGGGTCGGTTCGCGGGTGGAGAGGTCGAAGCACAGCAGATTCTCCGCGCTGCGCACGTAAAGCCTGCCGTGCGACAGGGCGGGCGGCACCCAGGTGTCGCGCCCGCCGACGAGTTGCGCGGACGCGATCTCGCGGTAGGTGTCCGGCGCCGCCTCGACCACCACGAGCCGGCCTCGCTCGGTGTAGAGGATCATCTTGTCGCCCGCGAGGATGATGGAGCCCTTGCCCAGCGCAGGCGTGGTCCAGCGGATGTTGCCGTTCACCGTGCTGATGCAGCGGAACTGCGCGTTCTGGTTGTCGTCGAAGCCGTAGAGGTGGTCGTTGAACACCACGCACGAGTTCACGTGGTTGCGCATCTGCTTGCCGGTCCACAGCGGCTTCAACGCGCCGTTCGTCGACACCTGCACCATCGCGCAGCCCGTTCCGTATCCCGACGAGAGAAACAGCTTGTCGCCCACGACGACGGGCGTGGCCGCGTTCACATCGAACGTCGTCCTCCATGGAAACGTGCCCGCGATGCGCCCGTCGCGCGCGGCGCGAACGGTCAGGCCGCTTGCGCTGAACAGGGCGACGAAGCGGTTCGACTCCGAACCGAACCCGACGGGCGACGAATACGCCGCCGTGTCCACGCCGTTCGCCCAGACGGGGCGGCCCGTGAGCTTGTCAAACGCCATCATCGAGCGCCCGCGGGCGCCGGTCTCGACGAGGAGCAGCCCGCCCTCGACGAGCGGCGAACCGGCGAAGCCCCACTTGGGAATGCGCGCGCCGAATTCGTTGACGAGCTGGTGGCTCCACACGAGCGCGCCGGTCTCGGCGTTCACGCACGCGAGGTCGCCGTTCCGGCTGACGGTGTAGACGAGCCGGCCGTCGACGGTCGGCGTGCAGCGCGGGCCGTGGTAGCCGTTGGGGTCCGCCGTGGCGCAGATGTAGTTGAACTCCCAAAGCTGCCGGCCCGTGTTCGCGTCGAGGCACAGCACGGCATCGAGGTCGGCGGCGTTGCCCATCGTGTAGAGGCGGTTGCCGACGACGGACATGCCGGACCAGCCGAGGCCGACCTTTGCGACCCACGCGCGGCGCGGGCCCTCGCGGGGCCAGGTGAAATTGAGGTTCGTTTCCGCGGAGACGCCGTCGCGATTCGGACCGCGCCATTGCGGCCAGTCGAAGTTGTCCGCCGCGCGGGCGGAACATCCCGCGATGAACCCGCACAGGGCGATCACGCGCGCGATGCAGGGGAAAGCGGACACGGCGGAAGCGTCCGGCAGCCGCTGGTGGGTGTCAACTGCGCGACAGGCTGGAAGCGTCGTCCGACTCGCGGGCGACAAGGGACGGTCCGCGTCCGGCAAAAGCGGTGTTGCCATCACCAGACGCGTTGCGTTTCATTCGCGGTGCTATATGGAACTGACACGCACGGCGCACGGCATCTGGAGCGGGGGACGATTCATGAACTTCGGCGAAGCGCTCGACGAGGAGCGTTTTCTCCAGGTCATCCGGCGCGCCTACGACCGGGGCACGAGGACGTTCATCACGGCGGACACTTATGGGCTCGGCGCCGCGGATGAGATGACCGGCCGCGCGCTCGCGGGCATCCCGCGCGAGAGCTACTGCCTCGCGGGGCTTGTCGGCCATGACATTTACACGGGAAAGCGCGACGGCTCGAAGGGCTATCCGCGCTTCACGAACCCGGAGCTTCGGCAGCCGGGCGACTACGCCGGCTACCTGCGCATGGCCACGGAGAAGTCGCTTGCGCGGTGCCGCGCGGCGAAGTTCGACCTGCTCATGCTCCACAATCCAGACTCGACCGGCTACAGCCACGAGGCGGTGTGGACGGCGATGGACAAGCTGCGCGAGGCCGGGCTGACCGATCGCATCGGCGTCGCGCCGGGGCCGGCGAACGGCTTCTCGCTGGACGTCATCCTGTGCTTCGAGCGGTTCGGCGCGCTGCTCGACTGGGCGATGATCATCCTGAATCCGCTCGAGCCGTGGCCGGGGAATCTCAGCCTGCGCGCCGCGGAGAAGCACGACATCCGGTTGCTCACGCGCGTGGTGGATTACGGCGGGCTGTTTCACGACGACGTGCGGCCGGGGCACAAGTTCGGCGCGCAGGATCACCGCGCGTTCCGGCCCGCGGGCTGGGTCGAGGCCGGTTGCGCGAAGATCGAGCGCCTGCGCGACATCGCGCGAAAGCACAACGTCACGCTGCTCCAACTGGCCTGCCTTTGGAATCTCTCGCAGCCCGCGGTGCGCAGCGTGGTGCCCACGCTGATTCAGGAACCGGGCGGCGGCGGCAAATCCATCGAGACGAAGGTGGACGAACTCGCGGCGCTGCCCGGGATCACGCTCAGCCGCGAGGAGTGCGACTTCATCGCGGAAGTCGGCAACAACAAGGGATGCATGGAACTCAAGGGGGGCAACCCGGAATTCCTCGGCATCGCGCAGGCGGACCGCTGGCCGCTGAATCCCGACCTCGAAGGCGTCGCGCGCCGGTGGGACATCGATCCGCGCCGTGATCTGACGTGCACGATGAAGTGACGCGGGGGGACGAGGGGAGCAGCCGGATGGCCGGTCGGGCTGATTCCCAATCCGAGTCCAGCCGCTCCGTTGCCTTCGTTGTCTTCCGTGAAACCAGCTTCGGCGCCCGGAATCAACCCACCGCCGGCGGGGCGAATCCATCGCGGTACGTTCGCGACAAGACTTCCTTGTTCGCCTGGTCGTGGTTGGTGAAGCGGAAGTTCGCGGCGTCCCAGCGGAGTTCCTTGCCCGGGAATCGCGTGGCCTTCGTCGCGAGCAGCGCCGGTTCCGTGATGCGCCAGCCGATGGTGAGCGGCGTCCACAAGTGTTTCTTCGCGCCGAGGCAGTTGTCGGCCCAGTCCTTCCAATGGTTGTGCGGCTCGGTGGCAGGCAACGGCTCGTCGGTCACGACCTTGCCCTTGCGGAAGATGGTGATCTTGCCGTCGGCCTGAAGCAGCAACGTGCCCTCGGTGCACACGACCATGGTATGGTTCGCCCCGACGTTCGTCGGCGGCAGGCCGAGCGCGGCGAAGGATGGCAGCAACGCGTCGTCATTGTAGCGCACGACGAACTTCTCCCGCGCGAACCGTCCGCCGCCGGGATACGTGATGGTGCTTTGATTGTGCGACGTGTGGCCGGTGCTGGAAGGCTTCGGCGTGTGCGTGATCACCGCCTCGGGCGCGGGCATGTCGTAGGCGAAGTAAAGCAGGTCGAGCAGGTGGCAACCCCAGTCGGCGAGCTGGCCGCCGCCCGTCTCCCAGAACGCCCGCCACCGGCGCGGGACGAGGTCCTCGCTGTATGGCAGCTTGGCCGTGAGCGGACCGTGCCAAAGGTCCCAGTCGAGATAATCGGGCACGGGCTTGGCCGCGGTGTAAGGCGCCCACGGTTCGGTGAAATACGTGCCGCGCGAGACGCTGCCCGTCCAGACCCATGCCTCGACGGGTTTGCCGAGGCCGTTGTGCTTGAGGATTTCCACGGCCTGCATGCGACCGGCGTTGCACGCGCGCTGGTTGCCCATCTGCGTGACAAGTCCGGGGCGGGCCTTGAGGCCGTCGCGCATCAGGCGCAATTCGTCGAGCTGGTGCACGAGCGGTTTCTGGCCGTAGAGATGTTTGTTGTGCTTGAGCGCGGTCAGCATCATCGGCGCGTGGTGGAAGTCCGGCACGTCCACGATGGCCGCGTCGAAGTCACCCGCGCGCGTCGCGAAGGCCTCGCGATAATCCTTCACCGTCCAGGCGTTCGCGTGCTCCTTCTTGATGCGGTCGAGTTCGCGCTGGTCCACGTCGCAAAAGCCCGCCCACTCAACCATGGGGTGGCCCTTCAAGCCGCCGCGCTGCATCCCGCCGATGCCGCCGACGCCCATCTGGAAGATGCGCAGCCGGCTGTTCTTGTTGACCTGCGCGCGCGCGGGAAGCGAGAGCGCAGCCGCGCCCGCGGTGAGCACGGCACCGGTGCGGAGAAACGTCCGGCGGGTGATGGGGGACATGGGGGATGTGATCGAATTGGTTTTCATGGCGGTTGGCGGGATGATGCACGGGCGGGTTGATAGGACAAGTGAAAGAATGCGCGTCCGGCGCACAAAAAAAGGCGGCCCCTTGCGAGGCCGCCTGGATGATAAAGCAGGAGCGCGTCAGGACTTCTTGTCGCCCGCGCCGCTGGTGCCTTCGAGGTGCACGGCCTTGTAGCCGCCGATGGACCTGAAGTAAACGAGGATGCCGAGATAGATGAGCGCCATGAGCGCTGGAATTGCCGAGTCGGCCACGAGTGTCTTGCGGTCGCCGGTGATGCTCGCAGCGTGGACCTTTTGCTCCTCCGGCGTGAGCTTCTCGACCGCCTTGGAGACATCGCCTTTGGCCTTGTCGATAGTCTCGCGTTCCTTGGCGAGTTTGCCGCTGACTTCGCCGAATTTCTTGCCATCGAACCCACTGGCATCGGCGAAGAACAAGAAGGAGCTGGGTTTCTCCGCCTTGTATTGGTCGTAGAGCTTGGGGTCGGAGGCTTTCAAAGCTTCGCCGGAAAACCGATCCTTGGCGTATCCAAGGCCGGGCGAACCGATCATGCCGGCGGATAGCATCCCGATGCCGCCCATAATGGAGATGGCGATGGCACCCGTGCGCGGGAACCGGTCAGACGCGACCGCAAGCATGGTTGGCCAGAAGAACGTCTTGCCGACCGCATAAACCGTCAATGCAAGAAAGGCGCCGGCGAAGGTCTGGATGTTACTGGCCAGATTCAACCCGACGCACGCGAGAATTGCGCATGTCACCAGGATGCCGATGGGCGAAAGCCCCATCTTCTTTTCAATGAAGTCCGCGCAGAACCGCAGCAGAAACATCAGGGCCGAGGTGAACACGAACAGAATCTTGCCCTGTTCAGAACTGAGGATGTTGCCGGTGATGTTTTGGATCCAGCCGTCGGTGCCGAGTTCGACCGCGCCGACCAGCGCGTGGGCAACGAAGAGGAAAAACAGCAGGAACGAACCAAGCGGCACGATGGATTCACCACGACTCCCGTGGGTATGGGTCAGAAGCACGACCACGAGGAGCAAACCGATGCCAACGGCGTAGGACGCGTTGGCCATGCCAAGTGCATTGGTGACAAACAGTGTGATCAGGAAGCACGTCACCGCGCCGCCAAGAACACCAACGTCCTTGAACATCTCGCCCAGGCTCAACCCCTTCTCCGATGCCTCCGACTTCGGAAAGTTCTGTCCCAGGAACATGACGCCGTAAATGATGGTAGGGATCAGATACAGGGCGAGCTGCCACTTCCAATCCCATTTCAGCTTGTCGTCCAGCCACCAACCGAGAGCACCACCGATGATGAGGCCGGCGGGCCAGCTCGCGTGGAGGATGTTCAGATAGTGTGTGCGTTTGTGGGGGAAGAGCGTGGCAACGAGCGGGTTGGCGACCGCTTCCAAGGTGCCGTTGGCGAAGGCGAAGATAAACATGCCCCAGTAGAGCGCCTGGTATGCGCCGTTGCCGGAGGCGCTGAATGTCACGACCGCCGAAAGCACATGCAGGGCAAACGCGAGGACGACCAATTTCCCGTAACCGATGCGGTCGCAGATGACGCCGCCGATGATGATGCCGAAGCAGAACCCGGAGAAGCCCGCGCCCCCGATCGCTCCGAGTTGCGCGCCCGTGAAGCCGAACTCCGCGCCCCAGTTGTCGAAAATGCCGCCGCGGATGGCGAAGCCGACTCCTGCGGCGAGAATCGCCATGAAGCCGGCCCAGAGGAGGCGGTTGGCGTTCGCCGCTGCGGGCGCGTTTGAGATGGTCTTGTCTTCAGTCATGGTGGGTCGTTGGGTTGGGTTGGGTTGGGTTGCGATGCGATGCGACGGAAACTAAAGCGTAAACGACGGCAGCTTCACGATGGTGCCGCCTTTCATCGCGGACTCGTGCGAGCACAGTCCCACGCAGGTCCAGTTGGCGGACTGCACGGCGTTCGGAAACGGATCACGTTTTTCGACCAGCGCCATCGCGAACTCGTGCGCGAGGTGCGGGTGGCTGCCGCCGTGGCCGCTGCCCTGCGTGAAGCTCAGGTGCGTCTTCTTGCTCGCGTCGTAGACGCCCTGAGTCGTGTATTTCGCGATGCTCCTGGGCAGCCGGCTCGCGAAGTCGGGGCACTTCACGTGGCTCGGGATCTTCGGCTCGGGCTTCTTCGCCGTGTGCAGCACCAGCGGTTCGTGCTCGATGAGCGGCCACTCCACGGACCTCTTGTCGCCATACACATCAATGCTCTCGCGATACTGGCGCGCGGTGTCGAATAGGCTGCGGATGATGCGGGCGGAAACGTCGCTGCCCTTGAACTTGATGTGGGCGGTCTCGACGGCGAAGGGCGAGCCGTAGCATTTCTGAAGTTCCTTGCGAATGGTGCCGGAGCCGAAGCAGCTCACGTATTCAGCGGGTTTGCCTACGAGGCCGGCGACCGGGCCGACACAGTGCGTGGCGTACCACATCGGCGGAAGACCGGGCCAGTAGTTGGGCCAGCCGTCCATGTCCTGCTGGTGCGACGCCTGCACGAACTGGAGTTTGCCCAGCTTGCCCGCGTCGAGCAGCGACTTCATGAAGAGGTATTCGCGCGCATAGACGACGGTCTCCATCATCATGTATTTGAGGCCGGTGGACTTGGCGAGGTCCACGATCTTCTTGCAGTCGGCGATGTTCGTGGCCATCGGCACGGTGCAGGCGACGTGCTTGCCGGCCTTGAGCGCGGCGATGGACATCCACGCGTGGTCGGGGATGGGGGAGTTGATGTGGACGACGTCCACCGCGGGATCCTTGAGGAGCGCCTTGTAGTCGGTGTAGCGCTTCCCGACGCCGAAGTAATCGCCGACCGCGTTGAGCTTGACCTCGTTGCGCTGGCAGATGGCGTGGCAGTCCGCGTGCGGGTGCTTCTGCCAAAGGGGGATGAACTCCGCACCAAAGCCGAGACCGACGATGGCGACGTTGAGCTTGCGACTCATGGATGCAGGCGCCGCGGTTCCATGGGACGAAACTCCACCACGGGGAGTTTTCAACCGCCGGCAACGCAGCGAATTGTTGCTGTCGTCGCTCGCGACTGTCAACGGTTTTTGGGAAATCCGCGCGCCCCGGCAGGACACGTCCACTCGAGGGCAAAGGTGGCGGTTGCGCACCCAAACACCCGCGTCCGCGAACGGTCGGTCCGCTACAGCGAATTCCCGATCCGATAAGTCGTTGACATCGCGAAGCCTTTGTTCCACCGTCCCGCCAGCTTACAAGTCAATACTCACACTACTCGGAGTCAACTTATGAAGCGACTTTCCTTCGTGCTCGCCGCCGCGGCGACACTCATCGCCGCCGCAGCCACGCACAACGCGCAGGGCGCCGCGGCGCCCGCCCCAGTGCAGGGCAAGGCCACCGTCAGAGTCATCACCGGCAACGCGACCGCAACCATCGGCGGCGCCGCGCGACCTGCCAGCACCGGCTTGGAACTCAAGGCCGGCGACACCATCAGCACCGGGCCCGGTTCGACGGTGATCCTCGACCTCGGCGAAAACGGCAACGCGCTCAGCGTGAAGCCCGACAGCACGCTCAAGATCGACACGCTCACGATTCAAAAGACCGGCGTCGACTCCGTGGCGACGACGGAATTGGACCTCACCAAGGGCTCGATCATCGGCAATGTGAAGAAGCTCTCCGCCGCGTCCCGCTACGAAGTGAAGACGCAGAACGGCGTCGCCGGCATCCGCGGCACGAGCTTTCACATCTACGCCATCGGGATTTTCCGCGTCGCCAACGGCTCGATCGTCATCCGCGTGACGGATTTGACCAGACCTCCCGGTTCCACAGGCCGGACCGTCACCATCACCGTGCCCGGTGGACGCGAGGCGACCACGACCCCGACCTCGGCGCCGGGAACGCCTCCCGCTCCGCCCCGCGTGGTGCCGCTGACTACCGATGCCCGTCAGATCATTGTTGTCGAGACACAGACGCAGGCCATCGTGGTCCGTGATGCGCCCATCGTGCGGCCCCCCGCGCCGGACCGCAGCGAGGATCAAGGAAAGAAAGACCAGGATCGTCGCGAGGCCGACCGTCGCGACACCGATGCCCGTGAGCGAGCGCAGAACGCAGGGGTCCAAAACCTGGAAACGCGCGACGCGATTCAGGCGACCCGGTTTGCCTCCCAAGCGTTCTCCAATGCCATCACCGCGGGATTGAGCACGAATCTCGCGAACGTCCTCTCCAACGGCGTCTTGGGCACATTCCGCGATGGGCGGAATAACGGGCAGACGGAAGGCCAGGCCGCCAGCGGCGCGAACTCGCTCAATGTTCATCTTCGCACGAACCTGCTGCAGAACCCCAACCTCGCGACGAATCAGAATGCGCTCAACACGCTCCGGAGCAACGCTGTGGCAATCGGAGGCAGCCTGCGACCCGGCTTGAGCAATCCTGACCTGACGGGCAATCCGTCCTCGCCGATTAACTGAGTCGGCCAGACACGCAACCTTTGAAACCCCGGAGCGGCTTGAGCGGCTCCGGGGTTTTTGTTTAGATGCGCCCGGTGACCTTCAAGCTCCACATCACCAGGCGCACGCCTTACCTGCTCGCGATGCTGGTGACCCTGATGGTGTGCCTCTACTCGATGGGACCGGAGAATCTCCCGGGCGGTGGCGGTCTCAAGCAACTCGAACTGCTCACCTTTGACTGGCGCGTCCGCCACGCAGCCGACCGCCCAGCCGAGGTTGCACCCAACCTCGGATATGTGGACATCAGCGACGACTCCATCGCCGAGGTTGCGCGCGGGGCACACGGCCCGCCCCTCGGACTTTATTGGCCGCGCTCCATTTACGGCAGGATCCTGAGGGAGCTCACGGCGCAGGGCGCCCGCGTCGTCGCGTTCGACGTGTTGTTTGGCGAGTTGAGGCCAGACCACGCGCCCTTCGAAGTCGTGAAGGACCAGTTCGTCGAATCAGACGAGTTCTTCGCGGCCCAGTGCCGCACGAACCAGCGGGCCATCATCGCCGCGGCCAACGGCATCGTCCCCCCCGCGATCTTCCGCACGAACGCGTGGCGCCTCGGTCACATCGAGGCGGTCAAGGACAAGGACGGCGTGCTGCGCCGCGCCAAGCCCTACGTGGACTTCCGCGATTGGAACGAGGACATCCGAGACTTCGCGAGAATCAACGGCGTGAAGCTGACCAACGCGGTCGTGGAACCTCGGCGCGTCAAGCTCCCGCTGTCCAACGGGCAAGTGTTCATCCTCCGACTGGACCCGCAAGGCCGGTATGATCGATACGACCTCGTCGGCGCAAGACGGCCGCCCGGCAAGCCGCCCGTGTTGAGGACTGCTGCCGAGGATCGCCGGATCTGGAACCTGGGAATCGTCGCCGCGGCGCGCCAGTTGCAACTCGACCTCTCCAAGCCCGAGTTCGACCGGGCCCGCAACGTGATGATCCTGCGCGGCCCCAACGTGGTCCGCGAAGTCCAGCTCGACAAGGACGGCTGTTTCCCCATCGACTGGGCGCTTCCGATCCAGAGCCGCCGCCTGACCAAGGAGACCTTTCACAGCATGCTCGAAAACGACTCGACGCGGCGCGAGTCGCCCGACGTTCGCGTCCACGAAATCTGGCGCAACAAGCTGGTGTTCATCGGCTCGACGGCGACGGGCAACGACCTGACCGACCGCGGCGCAACGCCGTTCGCCAAGGAGACTGAACTGGTCAGCAAGCACTGGAACGTCGCCAATATGTTCCTCACGGACCGGTTCATTCGTCGCATGAGCCACGCCGAGGAACTCCTGCTCCTTGCCGCCATCGGCGTCGTCACCACGCTGCTCACGCTGAGGGCGCGCGCGCCGTGGGGCACGGCGGGGATACTCGCGCTCGCGGGCGGGTTCATCCTCGTCGCGCTGGTGGCTTACGTGCGGCACCGATACTGGATGCCCATCGTCCTGCCGGTCGCGGGCTCGTTGCTCAACCACGCCGTGCTCGTCTCGTATCAGGTCATCTTCGAGCAGAAGGAAAAGCGCCGCATCCGCGGCGTGTTCTCCAAGCTCGTCTCGCCCAACGTCGTGAACGAACTGCTCAGCACCGAGACGCTCAACCTCGGCGGCGCGCGGCGCAACATCACCGTGCTCTTCGCCGACGTGCGCGGATTCACCACGCTCACGGACAAGAACCAGGCCAACGCCGACGCTTACGTGAAGGAGCACAACCTGTCGGGCGCCGCCGCCGAGGCTTACTTCGACGAAGTCGCCCGCGAGACGCTCGAGACCGTGAACATTTATCTCGCCACCATCGCCGACCGCATCAAGGAGCACGATGGCACGCTCGACAAATACATCGGCGACTGCGTGATGGCGTTTTGGGGCGCGCCCGTCGCCACCGAACGCCACGCGGTCGCCTGCGTGCGCTGCGCCGTCGCCGCGCAGCGCGCCATGTGGGGGCTCAACGAGCAACGCCGGCAGGAGAACAAGCTGCGCAAGGCCGAGAACCTGCAGCGCACCGCGGCGGGCCAGCCGCCCAGGCCGTTGCTCGACCGCCTCGCGCTCGGCACCGGCATCAACAGCGGCGTCTGCATCGTCGGCCTCATGGGCTCCGTGAAGCACATCTTCAGCTACACCGTCTTCGGCCGCGAAGTGAACCTCGCCAGCCGGCTCGAGGGCGTCTCCGGCCGCGGCCGCATCATCATCGGCGAGACCACGCTCGCGGACATCCAGCGCTCGGACACGGAACTCGCGAAGACCTGCGTGGCGCTCGATCCGGTGCACGTGAAAGGCATCGAGAAGGAAGTGCCGATCTACGAAGTCCCGTGGAAGACACCTGAGATGCTCGCCATCGAGGCGGAGGAGGCTGCCGAGAAAGCCGCTGAGAAGGCGGCGCAATCCGCCCCTGCCGAACCCCGCCGCGCCGAAGCAATGATCGCTTCCGCGCCGGCTGAACCGCGTGCTACGGATTCGCCGGCACTTTGACCTTCAACGGCGGCGCCGCGCCGGACGCGCGTTGCAACATCCCGGTCAGGTCCTTGTTCGCCTCGGCGAACGCGCGCGAAAGCGTCTTGTCCGATTGCACGAACGGCTGCTGAAGATATTGCTCCGTCAACGCGAGCCGGAACGTCGCGAGCCGCACATCCTCGGGCGTCAGGACGCGCCGGTTTGCAAAGCCGTTCTGGTTCAAATCCTCGACGAGGTTTCGGACCGGCTCGCCCGCGAGCGCCGGGTCGCGCACGGCCTTGCCGAACATCTGCTCCGCCTGCGGGTTGGTGCCGACGAATGCGAGCGCAACGCGGGCGAGCGGCTCCTTGCTGGCGGCATCCGTCAGCCGCGGATCCTGGTAGGCGTTGGCCACGATGGGCACCGACTGCTCGCCGAGCGCCATGTGCAAATACCCGAGCGCGGCGCGGTCCACCTTGCCATCCGCGGCGAGCAACTGCCCCTGGGCGATGCCGGCATACGAGGCGTCGTTGAAAAAATGAAGCACGCCGTAAAGATAACTGCGGTCGTTCTTGTCGAGCGCCGCCGCTTCGGCCACGGGGTTGGCCAGCAACTCCTTCGCCGCGGCCACCGCGATGTCGCGATGCTTGTTCGGCGCCATCTCCTGCAGCACGCGGGAGAGATAAGCCACCTCGACGCCACGCGCAGTGGACCTCAAGACTTCCACGAGCAAACCCTCGGCTTGAGCGCCGCCCATTTGCCGCAGGGCGTCGAATAACCCGAGCCGCAGCGACGGCGGCACTAGGAATTCCGTCTGCACACTCCCGTCGCGGGGCCCCTTGAGCCCGCCGGCTTGATAGTCGAGATCAAGATTGCGCGCGAGAAACTCGCGGATGACGGGCAGCGCGGCGGCCCCCGCGTCAATGAGGCTCTCGAACTCGTGCATCAGCCGCCGCGACTGCCGGACGCGCGCGGCGGATTGGCCATCACCCGGCGCAGGCGCAAACTTGAAGGTCTGCAAGCGGTCGAGAATCGCGCGCGGGTCTGGCCCCGCCGGCTTCACCACCAGGGCTGGCACCGGGGCTTCAGGCGCTGCAGCAGGCGTTTCGATCACGGCGGCGCGCGCCTTCGCCTTCTTGAGCGCTTCCTCAAGCTTCAACTTCTCGGCAGCCCACTCGGCCTGCTGGCGCGACACGTCTGCCCGTGTGCGTCCAAGCCGCGCGTTCGAGTGGAAAATGACGGCCCCGCACACACCCGCAGCCAGCAAGAGGATCGCGAAGGCTTTGCGGATGATTGGGATTCCTATCGCCCGGGCGTCTCGATGGCAAGCTTGGAGTCCGACCGCCGCGTGCCCGTCGATGGGAAGCCGACATCACGAAACCGTCTATTGACTCGCGATTCTCGAAGGCCGAATCTACACGGCCTTTTGCGGTTCACTTATGATTGGAACTCCAAGACCGGCGCCGTCCGCGCCGCCTGAAGCCAAACCGACCCACAACGAGGTCATCAAGGCAGCCATCCCGACGCTGGCCGGCAACATCACAGCCACGATGGCTTCGGGCACCGACCGGTTTTCCGCGGACGACCAGCAGTTCATCAAGTTCCACGGCATTTACCAGCAGGACGACCGCGACGCCCGCAAGGCCGGCAAGAAGTTCATCATGATGGTGCGCGGGCGCATCCCCGGCGGCGTGATGACCCCGGCGCAGTGGATTACCTTCGACGACCTCGCGACCAGTTTTGCCAACAACACCCTCCGCAT